>NZ_PSTO01000011.1:0-103427 GCF_002930975.1 Rathayibacter sp. AY1A3
CCCTCGCCGCGCGCTCCCTCGCCCGGACCCCGTCCCGCCCGGCCCTCGCCCGGTCTCGATCCGCCGCTCCGCCATCACTCGACCACCAGAAGGACACCGGCGGCCGCAGGCTCGCACTCCGATCCGCCACCCTCTCGCCGCACCCTCCGAGGCGAACCGGCGATCCGCGTGTCAGCGGATCGTCGTAGCCGGACGCACGACGCTCTCACCGACCCGGCCACCCTCCCCAGCCGACCGCGCCGAGCCGGTCGGGGACCGGCTCGCCACAGGCACCGCGAACCGGCGATCCGCGTGCCAGCGGATCGTCGTAGCCGGACGCACGACGCTCTCACCGACCCGGCCACCCTGCCCAGCCGACCGCGCCGAGCCGGGCAGGGACCGGCTCGGAATTCAATACAGACAGTTCGGCCCCAGCAGGCTCTTCAGCTCGCCGAAGAGGTCCGGGGTGATGCGCACGGGGAACGGCACCTCGAACACGCGGGCCGTGTCGCCCTTGATGAGCTTCAGCCGCACCTCGGTCTGGCCGGAGTGGCGGATGAGCACGTCGCTGAGCTGCGAGACCGTGTCGGTGGTCGCGCGCGACTCGGGCATCGAGACGGTGAGCGGTCCCGAGTCGCCGTCCTGGCTCATCTCGGGGGCGAACAGGCTGAACGCGTGCAGGTTCATCCCGTCGTCGCGCATGCTGACGCGGCCTCTGACGACGACGATGGAGTCGTTCGTGAGCGCCGGGGCGAACTCCTGGTACGCCTTCCCCATGAACATGCAGGTGATCTCGCCGCCGAAGTCCTCGACCTGGATCATCCCGTACTGGTTGCCGGAGGCCTTGGCCATGCGGTGCTGGACGCTCGTGACGAGGCCCGCGACGACCACGGTCTCGCCGTCGGCGATCGTCTCCGAGATCAGCAGGTCGGCGATCGTGGTGCTGTAGTGCTTGGCGAGCTCGGTCTCGAGTCCGGCGAGCGGATGGTCGGACACGTAGAGCCCGAGCATGTCGCGCTCGAAGGCGAGCTTGTCGCGCTTGGCCCATTCGGGCCGCTCGGGCACCTGGATCGCGGCCTGCGGCTCGTCCCAGAGGCTGTCGAAGTCGAAGCCGACCTGGCCGTTCGCCTCGTTGCGCTTCTCCCCCACCGCCGCCTCGACGGCGTCCTCGTGCACCTCGACCAGGGCGCGGCGCGTCGAGCCGAGCGAGTCGAAGGCGCCGGCCTTGATCAGCGACTCGATGGTGCGCTTGTTGGTCACCTGCAGCGGCACCTTGCGGAGGAAGTCGTGGAACGTCTCGAAGCGGCCCTTCTCCTCGCGGGCGGCCCGGATGCCCTCGACGACGTTCATGCCGACGTTGCGGACGGCGCCGAGGCCGAAGCGGATGTCGGTGCCGACGGCGGTGAAGAAGCCGATCGACTCGTTGACGTCCGGCGGGAGCACCTTGATCCCCATCCGCCGGCACTCGTTGAGGTAGGCGGCCATCTTGTCCTTGGAGTCGCCGACGCTGGTGAGCAGCGCGGCCATGTACTCCGCGGGGTAGTGCGCCTTGAGGTACGCCGTCCAGTAGGAGACGACGCCGTACGCCGCCGAGTGCGCCTTGTTGAAGGCGTAGTCGGAGAAGGGCAGCAGGATGTCCCAGAGGGTCTTGACGGCCTCCATCGAGTAGCCGTTGGCGATCATGCCGCCCGAGAAGCCCTCGAACTGCTTGTCCAGCTCGGACTTCTTCTTCTTGCCCATCGCGCGCCGCAGCAGGTCGGCCTGCGCGAGCGTGAAGCCCGCGAGCTTCTGCGCGATCGACATGACCTGCTCCTGGTACACGATCAGGCCGTAGGTCCCTCCGAGCACCTCCGAGAGCGGCTCCTCGAGCTCCGGGTGGATCGGGGTGATCTCCTGCACGCCGTTCTTCCGCAGCGCGTAGTTGGTGTGGGAGTCGGCGCCCATCGGGCCCGGCCGGTAGAGCGCGAGGACTGCGGAGATGTCCTCGAAGTTGTCGGGCTTCATCAGTCGGAGAAGGCCGCGCATCGGGCCGCCGTCGAGCTGGAACACGCCGAGCGTGTCGCCTCGGGCGAGGAGGTCGTAGGCGGCCTGGTCGTCGAGCTCGAGGTCCTCGAGCACGAGGTCCTGTCCGCGGTTGGCGCGGATGTTGTCGAGGGCGTCGTCGATGATCGTGAGGTTCCGCAGCCCCAGGAAGTCCATCTTGATCAGCCCGAGCGACTCGCACGCGGGGTAGTCGAACTGCGTGACGATCTGGCCGTCCTGCTCCCGCTTCATGATCGGGATGATGTCCAGCAGCGGATCGCTGGACATGATGACGCCGGCCGCGTGCACGCCCCACTGGCGCTTGAGGTTCTCGAGCCCGAGCGCGGTGTCGAAGACCAGCTTGGCCTGCGGGTCCTCGGCGATGACGTTGCGCACGTCGAGCGCTTCCTTGTAGCGCGCGTGGGCGGGGTCGTTGATGCCGCTGAGCGGGATGTCCTTGCCCATGATCGCGGGCGGCATGGCCTTCGTCAGCTTCTCGCCCATCCCGAACGGGAAGCCGAGGACGCGCGAGGCGTCCTTGAGAGCCTGCTTCGCCTTGATGGTGCCGTAGGTGACGATCTGCGCGACGCGCTCGTCGCCGTACTTCTCGGTGACGTAGCGGATGACCTCGCCGCGGCGACGGTCGTCGAAGTCGACGTCGAAGTCGGGCATGGACACGCGGTCGGGGTTGAGGAAGCGCTCGAAGATCAGGCCGTGGCGCAGCGGATCGAGGTCGGTGATCTTCATCGCGTAGGCCGCCATCGAGCCGGCACCGGAGCCGCGGCCGGGACCGACGCGGATCCCGTTGCGCTTGGACCAGTTGATGAAGTCGGCGACGACGAGGAAGTAGCCGGGGAAGCCCATCTGCAGGATGACGCGGGTCTCGTAGTCCGCCCGGTCGCGCACTTCCTGGGAGATGCCGTCCGGGTAGCGCTCGCGCAGTCCGGCCTCGACCTCCTTCACGAACCAGGTGTCCTCCGTCTCGCCCTCCGGCACCGGGAAGCGGGGCATGTAGTTCGCCGAGGTGTCGAACTGGACGTCGCAGCGCTCCGCGATGAGGAGCGTGTTGTCGCAGGCCTCGGGGTGGTCGCGGAAGACCTGGCGCATCTCGCGCGGCGACTTGAGGTAGAACTCGTCCGCGTCGAACTTGAAGCGCTTGGGGTCGTCGAGGGTGGTTCCGGACTGCACGCAGAGCAGCGCCGCGTGCGAGGTCGCGTCGTGCGCGTGCGTGTAGTGCAGGTCGTTGGTGGCGACCAACGGGAGGTCGAGGTCCTTCGCGAGCCGGATGACGTCGCCGATCACCCGCCGCTCGATGTCGAGGCCGTGATCCATGATCTCGGCGAAGAAGTTCTCCTTGCCGAAGATGTCGCGGTAGTCGGCGGCCGCCTGGCGGGCCTCCTTGTACTGGCCGAGACGCAGGCGCGTCTGGACCTCGCCGCTCGGGCAGCCCGTGGTGCCGATCAGGCCCTCGGAGTACTGCGAGAGGATCTCGCGGTCCATGCGCGGCTTGAAGTAGTAGCCCTCGATCGACGCGCGCGAGGAGAGGCGGAAGAGGTTGTGCATGCCCGTCGTGGTCGAGCTGAGCAGCGTCATGTGGGTGTACGCGCCGGAGCCGGACACGTCGTCCCCTCCGCCGTCGCCCCAGCGGATGCGGGTCTTGTCGGAGCGGTGCGTCCCCGGGGTGAGGTAGGCCTCGGTGCCGATGATCGGCTTGATCCCCGCCGCCGTCGCGGTGCGCCAGAAGTCGAAGGCGCCGAACACGTTCCCGTGGTCGGTCACGGCGATGGCCGGCATGCCCTCCTCGACCGCCGCGTCGATCAGCGGCTTCACCCGCGCTGCACCGTCGAGCATCGAGTACTCGCTGTGCACGTGGAGGTGGACGAAGGAATCGTTACTCGGCAAGGATGCGCCTCCGGCGGACTGCGGGCAGGGGAGGGATGGCCGGCGACAAGGGAGGGCCCGTGGACACGGCGGGAAGAAGTCTAACCGCGCCGGACGCGGGTCTGGCCGGGAGAGCGCGGATCACTCCCCGCGCAGCACCTCGAGGGCGTGCACCAGGTCCTCGGGGTAGGACGCCTCGAACTGCACCCACTCCCCCGAGCCCGGGTGGGTGAAGCCGAGCCGGACCGCGTCGAGCCACTGGCGGGTGAGGCCGAGCCGCTTCGAGAGGGTCGGATCGGCGCCGTACATCGCGTCGCCGACGCACGGGTGGCGCTGGGCGGCCATGTGCACGCGGATCTGGTGGGTGCGGCCGGTCTCGAGGTGGATCTCGAGGAGGGAGGCGAACGGGAAGGCCTCGATCGTCTCGTAGTGGGTCACCGAGGGCTTGCCGTCGGCGCGGACCGCGAACTTCCAGTCCGAGGACGGGTGGCGGCCGAGCGGGGCGTCGATCGTGCCGGCGAGCGGGTCGGGGTGGCCCTGCACGACCGCGTGGTAGACCTTCTCGACCGTGCGGTCGTGGAACGCGCGCTTGAGGTGCGTGTAGGCGCGCTCGGACTTCGCGACGACCATGAGGCCGCTCGTGCCGGCGTCGAGCCGGTGCACGATGCCCGCGCGCTCGGCCGCACCGGAGGTCGACACGGTGAAGCCCGCGGCGGCGAGGGCGCCGAGCACCGTCGGTCCCTCCCAGCCCACGGCGGGGTGCGCGGCCACTCCGACGGGCTTGTCGATCACCACGATGTCGTCGTCGTCGTGCACGATGCCGAGGCCGGGGACCGCCATCGGCACGATCCGCGGCTCCTCGCGCGGGCTCCACTCGACGCTCAGCCAGGTTCCGGCGTGCACGCGGTCGCTCTTGTCGAGGACCCGTCCGTCGGCGCTCACTCCGCCCGCCTCGGCGACCTCGGCCGCGAAGGTGCGCGAGAAGCCGAGCAGCTTCGCGACGGCCGCGTCCACGCGGAGGCCGTCGAGCCCGTCCGGGACCGGCAGCTCTCGGGACTGCGCCATCAGCGTCCGCCGGGGCGGTCGGCGTCGCGGGCCGCCTCCTCGACGGAGGAGGCCGCTGCGGGGGCGCCTGCTCCGGGGGTGGCGGGAGCGCCGTCCTCGGACGCGACCTGCTCCTGCTCGTCGCGGCCCGCGCGCTCGCGGGTGCCGTCGAGGCCGACGCCCCGCACGCTCAGGAGGACGAACAGCGCCATCGCCGTGCAGATCGCGATGTCGGCGACGTTGTAGATCGCCGGGAGCAGCCACGGCGTGAAGAGGAAGTCGACGACGTGTCCGAGCCCGAAGGAGGGCTCTCGGAACAGCCGGTCGAAGAGATTGCCGAGGGTGCCGCCGAGCAGCAGGCCGAAGAAGACGCCCCACGCGGTGGAGCGGATCCGGCGCGAGAACCAGATCACGGCGACGACGACGCACGCCGCGATGATCGAGAAGATCCAGGTCGACCCGCTCGCGAGGGAGAAGGCGGCACCCGGGTTCTTCACGTAGTGCAGGATCAGGACGTCGCCGAGGACGTGGACGTCCTCGCCCAGGGTCAGGTTCGTCGTGACCAGGAACTTCGCGGTCTGATCGATCGCGAAGACCGCGAGCGCGACGAGGCCGAGGGTGACGAGCACCCTCGGCCTGACGTCCGCTGCGGCGGGACTACGCCCCAAAGCCCGACAGCGAGGACTCCGTCGACGCCGGCTGGGTGTCGAGGTCGCGGAGCTGGCCCTCGATGTAGCTCTTCAGCTTCTGGCGGTACTCGCGCTCGAAGGTGCGGAGCTCGTCGATGCGGTGCTCGACCGTCGCGCGCTCCTCCTCGAGCTTCGCGACCTGCTGGCGCTGCTTGGCCTCGGCCTCGGCGACGATGCGGGCAGCCGTGGCACGGCCCTCGGCGACGAGCGCGTCGCGCTTCTCGGCACCCTCGCGCACGTGCTCCTCGTGGAGGCGGCGGGCGAGCTGCAGGAGTCCGCTGGAGCTCTCGGCCTCGTCGACCGGAGCCGACTGCGAGGAGCTGACGGGAGCGACGACCGGTGCGGGAGCCGGGGTGGGCTCGGGCTCGGGCTGCGGCTCCGGCTCGGGTGCCTCATCGACCACCGGGGCGGGAGCAGGAGTGCTCTCGCGCGGGGCGTCGGAGACTCGGGCGTCCGAGGGGCGGCTGTCGCCGGAGGACAGGCGCTGACGAAGCTCCTCGTTCTCCTGGTTCAGGCGGCGGAGCTCCACGACGACCTCGTCGAGGAAGTCGTCGACCTCGTCCTGGTCGTATCCCTCACGGAACTTGGTCGGCTGGAACCGCTTGTTGACAACGTCTTCGGGAGTGAGCGCCATGGCTTTCCACCTTCGATTTCAAGTAGGTACACGTTTAACAACGCGCGACTAAAGCTAGCAACTTCAGGCGCACGGCGCAGTGCTGACACCGCGGGGAACGTCCGGACGTGCCAACGATACAGGGACGGTCAGGCGCGCTGGAGCCACGTGGCGATGTACATGCCCACGATGACGCAGAGCATGGTGAGGCTCCAGCCGAAATCGAGGGCGATCGGACCGATCGAGACCGGCTTGATCAAGCGTCGGAAGAAGCCGATCGGCGGGTCCGTGACGGTGTAGACGCCCTCCGCGGCGACGAGGCCGGCACCGCGGGGGCGCCAGTCCCGTCGGATCACGCGGACGAGGTCGAGCACGAACCGCGCCCACATCGCGAAGAAGTAGAGCAGCAGCACGAAGTACAGGACGCTCCCGAGGAGCGAGACGACGGAGGTCACCGGGGGCCAGGGCTCCCCGGGATCAGGACTTCGCGAAGAACGACGCGTCGGCGTCGCTCTCGGCGGAGGCGGAGTCGCCGGCGACGGTGATGTGCGACGGCGAGAGCAGGAAGACCTTGCTCGTCACGCGCTCGATGCGGCCGTAGAGGCCCTGCGAGAGTCCGCTCGCGAAGTCGATGAGGCGGCGGGCGTCCGCATCGCTCATCTGCGAGAGGTTGATGATCACGGGGATGCCGTCGCGGAAGTTCTCCGCGATGACCTGCGCGTCGCGGTACTGCTTCGGGTGGACGGTGAGGATCTCGTTCATCTCGGCGGGTGCCGTCGCCTTCGGGGTCTGGGGGGTGGGCTTGCGGAGCGGGGTGACCGTCGCGCGGGGCTGCTGCACCGGCTCGACGGGAGGGACGGGCTGCACCGGGGAGACCGGTGCGCGGTGGGCCGTCGCCGGGGCCGCCTCGACGGGCTCTGCGCGCTCGTACTCGACCTCTTCGTCGGCGAGTCCGAGGTAGACCATCGTCTTCTTCAGCGGGTTGGCCATGGGGTGTCCTCCGTGTCGTGTGTGCTCCCACAGGTGGGTCACCACGAGGTTAGGTGCGGGCGGGGCGTTCTCCGGTGATTGCCGATCCGATTCGCAGGTGTGTCGCACCCTCCGCGATCGCCTCGGCGAAGTCGTTCGACATGCCCGCCGAGATCGCCGTGGCGGAGGGCTCGACGGCGCGCACGCGGTCGGAGATCGACCGGAGCCGGGCGAAAGCCGGACGGGGCTCCTCGTCCAGCGGAGCGACCGCCATCACGCCGCGCAGCGTGAGGCCGTGCGCCCCGGCGAGAGCCTCGGCGAGGGGCTCGACGTCGGCGGGCGACGCTCCCCCGCGGTCGGGATCCTCGGTGAGGTTGACCTGCAGGAACACGTCGAGCGGCTCCTCCCCCGCCTCCAGCAGCGGGACGAGCGCGAGCCGGTCGACGGAGTGGACGGCGTCGGCGTAGCGGCGCACCTGGCGCGCCTTCTTGCTCTGGAGCTGCCCGATGAAGTGCCAGCGCGCAGCGGTCCCCGCCAGCTCGGCCGACTTCTCCTGCGCCTCCTGGTGCCGGTTCTCGCCGAAGTCGACGACGCCCAGCTCGAGGAGGTCGCGGAGCAGCGACACGGGGTGGAACTTGGTCACCACGATGGTCGTGACCGAGGACGCCTCGCGACCGGCCGAGCGGGTCGCGTCGGCGACCCGCTCGGAGACCTCGGCCCAGCGCGCGGCCAGCTCCGGATCCGGCACGACTACTTGAGGAAGTCGGGGATGTCCAGGTCGCTGTCGTCGTCGTCGAAGGACGGGTCGGCGACAGGGGCCGGGGCGGCGACGGGGGTGCTCGACCAGATCGAGCCGGCCGCAGGGGCGGCGGCGGGAGCCGGGACGGGCTCGGCGGCCGACTCGCTCGCCGAGCTCTGCTGCTGGCGCGGCTGGGCGATCGCGGCCTGAGCGGTCCCGCCCGGCTCTCCGCCGTCGAAGCCCGCGGCGATGACGGTGACGCGCACCTCGTCGCCGAGCGTGTCGTCGATCACGGCACCGAAGATGATGTTCGCCTCGGCGTGCACCGCCTCCTGGACGAGGCGCGCCGCGTCGTTGATCTCGAAGATGCCGAGGTTCGAGCCGCCCTGGATCGAGAGGAGCACGCCGTGCGCGCCGTCGATGCTGGCCTCGAGCAGCGGTGAGGCGACGGCCAGCTCGGCCGCCTTGATCGCGCGATCGGCGCCGCGCGACGAGCCGATGCCCATCAGCGCCGAGCCCGCGCCCTGCATGACCGACTTCACGTCGGCGAAGTCGAGGTTGATCAGGCCGGGCGTGGTGATCAGGTCGGTGATGCCCTGGACGCCGGCGAGGAGCACCTGGTCGGCGGTCGCGAAGGCCTCGAGCATCGAGATGCCGCGGTCGCTGATCTCGAGCAGGCGGTCGTTCGGAACGACGATGAGCGTGTCGACCTCGTTCTTCAGCGTCGCGACGCCGGCCTCGGCCTGCGTCTGCCGACGGCGTCCCTCGAACCCGAAGGGCTTGGTCACGACGCCGATGGTGAGGGCGCCGATCGACTTGGCGATCCGCGCGACGACGGGCGCGCCGCCGGTGCCGGTACCGCCGCCCTCGCCCGCGGTGACGAAGACCATGTCGGCCCCCGCGAGGACCTCCTCGATCTCCTCGGCGTGGTCCTCGGCGGCGCGGCGGCCGACCTCGGGGTCGGCGCCGGCGCCGAGTCCGCGGGTCAGCTCGCGGCCCACGTCGAGCTTGACGTCGGCGTCGCTGAGCAGGAGCGCCTGGGCGTCCGTGTTGATCGCGATGAATTCGACACCGCGCAGGCCGAGCTCGATCATGCGGTTGACGGCGTTGACGCCGCCACCGCCGATGCCGACGACCTTGATCACGGCGAGGTAGTTCTGGTTTGAAGTCACGTCTCCGGCCTCCGGGCTGAACCTTAAACCTGTAGTTGAGGCTTAAAGTTATGCTGAGTATGCATTTGGGGTTCGGCTCCGACGGTAGGCGGAGTCCGGTCGCGCTCCCAGCAGACACGCCCGCAACGCTCGAAAGAACGCGCGGATCCGCCGCCGGTCAGGGCCGGGGCGCCACGACGGCGGCCTGGGGCGAGGACACGTCGTAGGTGCCGACGACGGCGGGGTCGGTCGCGGCCATCAGCTTCTCGAGCACGACGGCCTTGAGCGCCGACTCGTCCGACCCGCCCCAGACGACTTCCGTGCCGTTCTGCAGGGTGAGCGAGACGTCGTCGCCGGTCGTGGCCGTGGCGGCCGTCACCTGCGGAGCGAGCGATGCGGGCAGGGAGCGCAGCACCCGCGCGGTCGCGCGGAAGCCGGCTCCCGAGGCGTCGCCGGACGCGGTGGTGAGGACCGGGTAGCCGGGCTGCGCCGAGTCCGCCGTCTCGATGACGACTCCGGCCGCGTCCACGAGCTCGAAGCGGCCCCCCGCCGCGATCACGCCGAGGGGCGTGCGCTCGACGATCGACACCACGAGGGTGCTCGGCGGCCGGGTCTGCACCGAGTAGCTCTGGATGAGCGGGGACGCGCCCAGCACGCGGCCGACCTCGTCCCGGTCCACCAGGGTGAGCGGGACGCCGAGCTGGTCGTCGAGCTCGCTCTGCAGGGCGGCGGCGTCGACGCGCTGGGTGCCCGAGATCTCGATCGTGCGCACGGCCATGAGCGGCGAGAAGGCCGCGACTCCGACGATCAGGGCGAGGGCGACGAGCGACCCGGCCACGACCAGGGCGATCAGGCGGCGCCGACGCGCGCGCTTCGTGAAGCGGCGGACCTCCCCCCGCTCGTAGCGCCTCCGCTCGCGGGCGGCCCGGGAGACGGCCCGGTTCTCGGCACCGGGCAGACGCAGGCCCGAGAGGGTGCGGCGGACCGCGCCCGCGCGCGACGGAGTTCGCTCGGCCGGCTCCGGGTCCACGCGGATCGCGGGGACGATCCGGATCGGCTCGGTGTCCGGCTCCGGCTCGCCGCCGCGCGTGGGGACGCTCCGACCGCGCGCCGGAGGGCGTCCGCCGTCGGGCCGCTTCACGGCCGCTCCCCCGCTTCGGGCGCGAGGACCGCGGTCATCGTGCGACCGGCGCGGCCTCGCTCGCGCCGAGCGACTCGAGCACCTGCGGGATGATCCGGTAGACGTCGCCGCAGCCGAGGGTGATGACGAAGTCGCCCTCGCGCGCGATGCCGGCCGCGAGGCGGGCCGCCTCCGCCCAGTCCGGGACGAACGAGACGTGCGACGGGTCGGCGAACTTCTCGCTGACCAGCGCTCCGGTCACTCCGGGCTCCGGATCCTCGCGCGCCCCGTAGACGTCGAGGACGATCGTCTCGTCGGCGTAGCGCTCGAGCGTCTCGGCGAACTCGCGGGCGAAGAGGCGGGTGCGGCTGTAGAGGTGCGGCTGGTGCACGGCGATGATGCGGCCCTCGCCGACCACGGTGCGCGCGGCGGAGAGGGCGGCGGCCACCTCGGTGGGGTGGTGGGCGTAGTCGTCGTAGACGCTGACTCCGCGGACCGCTCCGTGCAGCTCGAAACGGCGCTCCGTGCCTCCGAACGCCGACACGGCCCCGAGCGAGGCGGCCGGATCGAAGCCCAGGCCCACCAGCACTGCGAACGCGCCGGCCGCGTTGATCGCGTTGTGCCGGCCGGGGATGCGGAGGCGGGCCGAGTAGCGCCTGCCCTCGTACTCGACCGAGAAGCCGACGGGGCCGACGAGGTCGAGGTCGACGACGCGGACGTCCGCCCCCTCGGCCTCGCCGAAGGTCAGCACCCGTCCGCCGTCCAGCCGCTCGGTGACGCGGACGGCGCCGGGGTCGTCGGAGGAGATGACGACGAGCTCACTCGCGGAGGAGGCGAAGGTGACGAAGGCCTCCTCGAACGCCTCCAGCGATCCGTAGTGGTCGAGGTGGTCCGGGTCGACGTTCGTGATGAGGGCGACCGCGGTGTCGTACAGGAGGAAGCTGCCGTCCGACTCGTCGGCCTCGACGACGAAGACCTCGCCGGAGCCGGCGGCGGAGGAGGTGCCGAGGCTCTCGATGATGCCGCCGTTGACGAAGCTGGGGTCGGCGTCGACGCCGAGGAGGCCGGTGACGATCATCCCGGTCGACGTGGTCTTGCCGTGCGCTCCGGCGACCGCGACCAGGCGCTTGCCGCGCACCAGCCAGGCGAGGGCCTGCGAGCGGTGCAGCACGGGCAGGCCGCGCTCCTTCGCGAGCAGGTACTCCGGATTGTCGGGCCACAGGGCGGAGGTGACGACGACCGCCTCGGCGTCCCCGAGGTTCGCCGCGTCGTGGCCGATGGCGACCGGGACGCCGAGCTCCCGCAGCTGCTCGATGGGGTGGGACTCGCGGACGTCGGAACCGGTGACCCGGTGCCCGGCGTGGTGGAACAGCCGGGCGATCCCGCTCATCCCGGAGCCGCCGATGCCGATGAAGTGGACCGAGCCGAGCTCGTCGGGGACGGTGATGCCGAGGTCGGGCTTGATCACGGGGCTCTCGCTTTCGGGTGGGTCGCGGCGGGCGGGAGGGGCCTCCCGCGGTGCGCCGGATCAGTGTAGACGGTGGGCGGGAGTGCTCTCCCGAGCCGCGCGGAGCGGGCTCAGCGCGGGTCGGAGAGGGTCGACTCGATCAGGTCGACGAGCCGCCCGGAGCCGTCGCGGACTCCCACGCGGGCGGCCCGGCGCGCCATCTCGTCGCGACGGGCGGTGTCGCCCAGGAGCGGTACGAGCTCCCGCTGGACCCAGCCGGGGAGGAAGGCGGCGTCCTCGACGAGGACCGCTCCCCCGGCGTCGACGACGCCGCGCGCGTTGTAGCGCTGCTCGCCGTTGCCGACCGGGTACGGGACGTAGACCGCGGGCAGGCCGAGGGCTGTCAGCTCGCTGACCGTCGCTGCCCCCGCGCGGGAGACGGCCACGTCCGCGGCGGACAGCGCGAGGTCCATCCGGTCGCAGTAGGCGAGGAGGTGGTAGCCGGCCACCCCCGGGTCCGTGATCTCGGCGCGGTCGCCCGTGATGTGGAGGACCTGGAAGCCGGAGGCGACGAGATCCCGGGCGGCGGCGTGCACCGTCGCGTTGATCCGTCGAGCGCCGAGGGAGCCGCCGGTCACCAGGAGGGTCTGCCGGGACGGGTCGAGGCCCAGCGCCGCCATCGCCTCGTCGCGGCGCGCGGCCCGGTCGAGCTCGGCGATCTCGCGGCGCAGCGGCATGCCGACGACCCGCGCGTGCGGCAGGGGCGTGCCCTCGAAGGCCACGCCGACCGAGCGGGTCGCGCGCGCGCCGAGACGGTTGGCGAGCCCGGGGCGCGCGTTGGCCTCGTGGACGGTGAAGGGGACGCCGGCGCGGCGCGCCGCCAGGTAGGCGGGTGCTGCCGCGTACCCGCCGAAGCCGACCACCGCGTCGATCCGCCGGTCGCGGATCGTCCGGACGATGCCGGCGATGGTCGCACGGAAGGCTCCGGGGAACCGCAGCGCCGCCGAGTTCGGACGGCGCGGGAACGGCAGCCGCGGGATCACCGAGAGCTCGTAGCCGCGGAGGGGGACGAGGCGGGCCTCGAGCCCCTCGGCGGTGCCGAGCACGAGCACCTCGTCGTCCGGGTTCCGCCTGCGGATCTCGTCGGCCGTCGCGAGCAGCGGATTGACGTGGCCGGCGGTGCCGCCGCCGGCGAGGAGGTAGCGGGTCACTCCGCCGCCGCCTTCCTGCGGCGCAGCACGCCCGCGCCGGGCAGGGGCGCGGTCTGAGTGCGGGCGAAGGAGAGGACGACGCCGATGGCGAGGAGCGAGCTGAGCAGGGCGGTGCCTCCGGAGGAGATCAGCGGCAGCGGGACCCCCAGCACCGGGAGCACCCCCAGGACGACGCCGATGTTGACGAACGCCTGGCCGATCAGCCAGACCATGATCGCGCCGGTGCTGATCCGCACGAACGGATCGGAGGACGCGTGGATGACGCGGAAGAAGGCGACCGCGAGGACCACGAACAGCGCCAGGACGACGATCGCTCCGATCAGCCCGAGCTCCTCGCCGATGATGGCGAAGATGTAGTCGTTGTCCGCGGCGGGCAGCCAGGACCACTTGGCCTTGGAGTTGCCGAGGCCCACGCCGAAGATCCCGCCGGAGGCCATCGCCCAGGTGCCGTGCACCGGCTGCCAGCACGAGTTCTGGTACTCCTCGACGTTGGAGCAGTCGCCGAGGAAGGACATGATCCGGGTGAGGCGGTTGTCGCTGGAGACGGCAAACAGTACCGCTCCGATCGCACCGACCACCACGATCGGCACGAGGACCTTCATCTGGACGTTCGCGTAGAAGAGTGCGGCGAGGACGATGCCCGCCATGATCACGACCGTGCCCAGGTCGCCTCCGATGAGGACCAGTCCGATCGCCGCACCGCCGACGATCAGGACGGGGATGAGCGCGTCCTTCCAGTCCTTCGGCGACCGGTAGCGGCGGGCGAGCAGGAGCCCCAGCCAGAGGGCGAGCGCGAGCTTGATGATCTCGGAGGGCTGCATGCTGAAGGCGCCGAGGCGGATCCAGTTGCGGTTCCCGCCGACGGAGTCGCCGAGCGGTGTGAAGAGAACGAGGCACTGGAGGACGCAGCCGGCGATGAGCAGGATCGGCGTCACGCGCTTCCACACGCCGAGGGGCAGCCGCGAGACCACCAGCATCATCGGGATCCCGAGGAGGGCGAACCCGCCCTGGCGCAGGAAGCCCCCGAAGGAGTCGTCGCTCGACACGTAGGAGGTGACCGACGAGGAGGAGAGCACCATCGTCAGTCCGAACAGCACCAGGAAGAGCGTGGTTCCGAAGAGGAGGTAGAAGTTCGGCGAGTGGGAGGCGAAGACCTTCGAGAGGACGATCCGCGCGGAGCGGGCCCCGCTCCGGTCCTTCCCGCGCGGCTCAGTGCGCGAGCGGCCCGCGGGGCGGCTCGTCGTCGGAGCGGTCATCGGCTCCCCCTCCCAGGTGTGTCGCCACGGCGGCCGCGAAGGAGCGGCCCCGAGCCGCGTAGTCGAGGAACTGGTCCATCGAGGCCGCGGCGGGTGCGAGCAGGACGACGTCCCCCGAGCGGGCGAGCGTCGCGGCCGCCTCGACGGCCGCCTGCATCACCGCACCAGTGTCGTCCGGCACCGCCTCGCTCACGGGGAGGGCGGGCGCGTGTCGTCGGAATGCCGCGAGCAGCGCCGAGCGGTCGGCGCCGATCACCACGGCGCCCCGCAGGCGGCCGACGTGCGCGGCCACGAGGGCGTCCACGTCGACGCCCTTGAGCAGGCCGCCGACGACCCAGACGACCGACGGGTACGCGCGCAGCGAGGCGTCGGCGGCGTGCGGGTTCGTGGCCTTGGAGTCGTTCACCCAGGTCACCCCGTCGTGCTCGGCGACGACCTGGATGCGGTGGGCGTCGAGCTCGAAGGACGCCAGCGCGGTGCGGACGGCCGTGACCTCGATCCCGCACGCTCGGGAGAGCGCTGCCGCGGCGAGCACGTTCTGGACGATGTGCGGAGCGGCGAGGTTCCGAGCGGCGAGCTCGTCCACGGTGGTGATCTCGAGGGCACTGGTGCGGCGGTCCTCGAGGAAGGCGCGGTCGCAGAGGATGCCGTCGACGATCCCGAAGTCGCTCGGCCCGGGCACGCCGAGGCCGAACCCGATCGCCCGGGCGCCCTCCACCACCTCGGCGTCGAGCACCATCTGCTCGGTCGCCGCATCGGCGCGGTTGTACACGCAGGCGACGCGGGTGCCGGCGTAGACCTTGCCCTTGGCCGCGCGGTAGGCGTCGAACGAGCCGTGCCAGTCGAGGTGGTCGTCGGCGATGTTGAGGCACGCGCTCGCGATCGGCTCGATCGCGCCCAGGTAGTGCAGCTGGTAGCTCGAGAGCTCCACGACGAGGACGTCGAAGCCCTGCGGGTCGCGGACCGCGTCGAGCACGGGCACGCCGATGTTGCCGCAGGGTGCGGCGCGGAGGCCGCCGGCTACGAGCATCGTCGCCGTGAGCTGGACGGTCGTGGTCTTCCCGTTGGTGCCGGTGACGGCCACCCATTCCGCCGGAGTGCCGTCGGCGCGCACGACCTTGTCGCGGACACGCCAGGCGAGCTCGACGTCGCCCCACACGGGGATCCCGGACTCCGCCGCCCACACGAGGATCGGGTGCGTCGGCCGGAAGCCGGGCGACACCACGACCAGCTCCGGTGCGAACGCGTGCAGCTCCTCCGGAGCGGAGTCGAGGCGGTCGGCCCGGTGCAGGCGGGCTCCGATCACCTCGAGCAGGCGCTCGCGCTCCTCGTCGGCGCGGTCGGCGAGGACGAGCACCTCGGAGCCGAGCTCGGTCAGCGTGTCGGCCACCGAGAACCCGGTGACGCCCAGGCCCAGCACGGCGACGCGCAGGCCGCGCCAGTCCGAGTGCCAGCTGCGGAGGGAGTCGGGACGGGCGGGATCGGTCATGCCAGCGACAGCCATTCCAGGTAGAAGAGCCCGACTCCGGCGGCGACGAAGATGCCGGCGATGATCCAGAACCGGACCACGACGGTGATCTCGGCCCAGCCCTTGAGCTCGAAGTGGTGGTGGAGCGGGCTCATCAGGAAGATGCGCTTGCCCCGGGTCAGCTTGAAGTAGATCCGCTGGAGGATGACCGAGCCGGTCACGATGACGAACAGGCCGCCGATGAGGATGACCAGCAGCTCGGTGCGGGTGAGGATCGCCAGGGCCGCGAGCGCGCCGCCGAGGCCGAGCGAGCCGGTGTCGCCCATGAAGATCTGCGCCGGCGAGGTGTTCCACCAGAGGAAGCCCACCAGGGCACCGGAGACGGCCGCCGCGATGATGGCCAGGTCGAACGGGTCGCTCACCTGGTAGCACTTGTCGACGACCTCGGGGTTGAGGTGCTGGTCGAAGCACCACTGGTTCGACTGCCAGAACCCGATGATGACGTAGGAGCCGATCGCGAGGATCGAGGACCCGGTCGCGAGTCCGTCGAGCCCGTCGGCGACGTTCACGCCGTTCGACGTGCTGGTGACGATGATGCAGATCCACAGCACGAACAGGCCGATGCCGATCCAGCCGAGGGAGGCGAAGTCGAACGGCAGGTCGCGGATGAACGAGATCGAGGTGGACGCGGGGGTGAGCCCGTTGGAGTCGCGGACCATGATCGCGATCACCGCGAAGGCCGCGGCGACGATGACCTGGCCGGCGATCTTCGCCCAGCCGCCGAGGCCGAGGCTGCGCTGGTTGCGGGTCTTCAGGAAGTCGTCGACGAAGCCGACGAGTCCGAGCCCGACCATCATGAAGAGCACCAGCAGGGCCGACGGCGCG
Source organism: Rathayibacter sp. AY1A3 (assembly GCF_002930975.1). Taxonomy (NCBI): domain Bacteria; kingdom Bacillati; phylum Actinomycetota; class Actinomycetes; order Micrococcales; family Microbacteriaceae; genus Rathayibacter; species Rathayibacter sp. AY1A3. The sequence continues at coordinate 16,475 of NZ_PSTO01000011.1, forward strand.
ATCGCCCGGTTGCCGAACAGCATCCCGAGGAAGTAGCCGACCACGGTGCCGATGATGATGACGATGCCGCCCATCGTCGCCGTGCCGTGCTTGACGTGGTGCGACTTCGGTCCGTCCTCGCGGATGAACTGGCCCCACTGCAGGCGGTGGAAGAGGCGGATGAACAGGGGCGTCATCAGGAGCGTGAAGGCTCCCGAGAACGCGCCGGACAGGAGGAGTGCCCTCATCGGTGACGCTCCCCGAGACGGTCGGCGAGGAAGCGCAGCCCCGCGGAGTTGGACGACTTGACCAGCACGGTGTCGCCGGGTCGCAGGTAGTCCTCGAGGAGGTCGAACGCCTCGTCGGAGGTCTCCGCGAAGACGGACTCGCCGCTCCACGACCCCTCGCGCTCGGCCGCGACGTGGATCCGGCGGGCGCCTCGGCCCACCACCACGATCTGGGAGATGTTGAGGCGGACGGCCAGCAGGCCCACGCGCTCGTGCTCCTCGTCGGCCCACTCGCCGAGCTCGCTCATCTCTCCCAGGACGGCGACGGTGCGCCCCCCGGGCTTCGCGATCTGGGCGAGGGTGCGCAGGGCGGCCGCGGTGGAATCGGGACTCGCGTTGTACGCGTCGTTGATGACGCGGACGTCCTCGCCGCCCAGGACCTCCATGCGGCCGCGCTCGGCGAGGGTGACGGTCGCGAGAGCCTCGACGATCGCGGGCAGCGCCACTCCGACAGAGAGCGCGGCGGCGGTCGCCGCGAGGGCGTTCATCACGTGGTGCTCGCCGAGGACGCGCAGCAGGAGCTCGGCGCGAGCGGCCTCGCGGCCCTCCCCCGCCGAGACCTCGATGGCGAAGCGGGTGCCGTCGGCGGTCGCGTCGATGTCGACGGCGCGGACGTCCGCGCTCTCGCCGCGGCCGAACCAGAGGACCCGGGCGGCGGTGCGGCCCGCCATCGAGGCGACCCGGCCGTCGTCGGCGTTCAGCACGGCGACGTCGTCGGCGGTGAGGTCGGCGACCATCTCTGTCTTGGCCTCGAGCGTGCGCTCGATCCCGCCGAACTCGCCGGCGTGCGCGAGGCCCACGGCGAGGACGACGCCGACGTCGGGCCTGGCCATCCGGACGAGGCGGCGGATCTCGCCGACCGCGCTCGCGCCCATCTCGGCGACGAGGAAGCGCGTCGACTCGGAGACCTGGAGCATCGTGATCGGCGCGCCGACCTCGTTGTTGAAGGATCCGCGCGGAGCGACCGTCTCGCCGACCCGCTCGAGGACGGTGCGGAGGAGGTTCTTGGTCGTCGTCTTGCCGTTCGAGCCGGTGACGCCGATGACGGTGAGCCCGCCCTTCGCGCGGACGCGCCGGACGACCTCGGTCGCCAGCGCTCCGAGCGCCTCGACGGAGTCGTCGACGAGGACCTGCGGCACGTCGAGGTCGAGCGGGCGCTCCACGATGAGGAGTGCGGCACCGCGCTCGAGAGCGGCGGGAGCGAAGAGGTGGCCGTCGGTGTGCTCGCCGCGCTTGGCGACGAAGATCCCGCCGGGCGCGATCTCGCGGGAGTCGGTCTCGGTCGCTCCGTCGATCACGGTGGCGGCCGTGGCGGACGAGCCGGCCAGGTGGAGGCGTCCGGAGACGGCCTCGGCGATCTCGGTGAGGGTGAGGGCGATCATCTACAGCCAGCCCGCCTCGCGCAGCGCGTGACGGACGTCGTCTCTGGCCGAATACGGCATGTGCACTCCTGCGATCTCCTGGTGGTCCTCGTGGCCGGGCCCGGCGTAGAGGATCGAGTCCCCTTCGCGCGCGAGGGCGACGGCGGCGCGCACGGCGGCGCGCGGGTCGGCGATCTCGTGGATCTCCCGGTCGGGCACGGCGGCCCGGGCGCCCTGGAGGAGAGCGGCGCGGATGGCGGCCGGATCCTCCCAGCGCGGGTGGAAGTCGGTGACGACCACGACGTCGGCGAGGCGGGCGGCGATGGCGCCCATGTCGCTCCGCTTGGTCGTGTCGCGGTCCCCGTCCGCCCCGAACACCATGAACAGGCGGCCGGGCGTGATGGTCCGCAGCGCCTCGAGCGCGTTCTGGAACGCGTCGGGGGTGTGGCCGTAGTCGACGTAGACGCGCGGTCCGCGCTCCCCCGAGACGAGCTCGGCGCGGCCCGGGATGTAGACGTCGAGACGGCTGTCCTCGAGCGCGTGCGCGACGGCGTCCAGGTCGAAGCCCGACTCCACCAGCATCACGATCGCCAGCGCCGCGTTGGACGCCATGTACCAGCCGATCAGCGAGACGGTGACGACGACGGAGCGGTTCTCGGGCCCCTCCAGGCGGAAGGTGGTGCTGTCGGGCGTCGCGTCCAGCACCGTCATCGACCAGTCGGCGGGCGTCGTCGGGGCGACTCCGACGACCGGAGAGCCGGCGAGCGTCGCGACGGGGATGCGGCTGCGCTCGGCGAGCTCGCGCCCCCAGGCGCTGTCGACCGTGACGACGCCGCGGCGTGCGCGCTCCGGCTCGAAGAGGTCGGCCTTGGCCTCGAAGTACTCGCGCAGATCGGAGTAGTCGTCGAGGTGGTCGTGGCTGAGGTTCGTGAAGCCGACGACGTCGAAGACGAGGCCGTCGATCCGGTGCCGCGTGAGCGCCTGCGCCGACACCTCGATGGAGACCGCGCGGACGGCGGACTCGCGCATCCGCGCGAGCAGGCCGTGCAGCTCGCTCGCCTCGGGAGTGGTCAGCGAGCTGACCACGGCGACGTCGCCGATCCGGCGCTCGGCGGTGGAGCTGAGGCCGGAGACGACTCCGAGCCGGCGCAGCAGCGCGTCGAGGATGTAGACGACGCTCGTCTTGCCGTTGGTCCCCGTCACGCCGAAGAGCGTCGGGACGTCCTCGCGGGTGCGGTGGATCCACGCGGCGACGTCGCCGAGGGCGGCCCGCGGGTCGGGGGTCACCAGCACGGGCAGGCCGCTGTCGGCGGCGAGCTCCGCTCCGGCCGGGTCGGTCAGCACGGCGACGGCTCCGGACGCCGCGGCGGCCGACGCGAAGACCGCGCCATGGGCACGGCGTCCTGCGACACCGACGTAGAGGTCTCCGGACTCGACCTGGTTCGAGTCCAGCGTGACTCCGCTCACCTCGACGCCCTCGAGGCCGCGGACCGGGCCGAGGGAGAACTCGGCCACGAGCTGCGAGAGACTCCGCGGCACGGGGTGCTCGGGGCGGAGGGAGGACTGCGGGCGAGGGTCGTGCACTGCCCGCTCTTTCTCTCGTTCTGGTGCGTGGATCGTGGTCCCGGCGGGGCTCACCACGTCGTCGGGTACTCGACGGGCGGCACCGTGGACGGCTCCACCCGGTTGGTCTTGAGCACCTGGGTCATGACCTGCTGGAAGACGGGAGCCGTCGCCTGGGACGTGTTCATCTTAACCGGATCGGCGATGGTGACCGTCACGACGTACTCCGGGTCCTCCGCCGGCGCGAGCCCGGCGAGCGAGACGGTGTAGCTCTTCGAGTAGCCGCCCTTCCCGTCGGGCTGCTGCGCGGTACCGGTCTTGGTGGCGATGTTGTAGCCGTCGACGTGGATGTCGTTCGCCAGCCAGCCCTCGTTGTAATGGGTCTGCAGCATGTCGACGACCTGCTTCGCGGCCGAGCTCGACACCACCTGGGTGCCCGTCGCATCGGGGACGTCCACGACGGAGCCGTCGGCCGTGGTGCAGCCGTCGATCAGCTGCGACGGGAGCCGCACTCCGCCGTTGCCGAGCGTCTGGTAGATGCTCGCGACCTGCACCGCGGTCGCCGAGACGCCCTGGCCGAACATCGTCGTGTAGTTCGTCTGGTTGTCCCAGTCCTGGTAGTCGGCGAGCAGGCCGCCCTCCTCGCCGGGGAAGCCGCTCGTGGTGGGCGTGCCGAGACCGAACTTCTGCAGGTAGTCGTAGCGGGTCTGGGCCGACAGGCGGGAGCCGAGCATCGAGATGCCGACGTTCGACGAGTCCTTGAGGATGCCGGTCAGCGTGTAGTTCGTCGGGGTGTGCGCGAAGTCGTCGCTGAACGAGGCGCCGTCCTTCTCGAAGGAGTCCGGGACGACGACCTGGGTCGTCGGGCCCGCCTGGCCCTGGTCGATCAGCATCGCGGCCGTCATCGGCTTGAAGGTCGAGCCCGGCTCGAACGGCGCGCGGAAGGCGCGCGAGCTGCGGTCGGCGGAGGCGCTCGCCTCGACGTTGTTGGGGTCGACGGTCGGCGTCTCGGCCACGGCGAGCAGCTTGCCGGTCTTGACCTCCTGCACCACGACGATCCCGTAGCTGCCGCCGACCTCGGCGACGCGCTGCGAGAGGACCTGCTGGGAGTAGTACTGGAGGTCGGAGTCGATAGTGAGCTTCAGCGTCCCGCCGTCGACGGCCGGAGTCTCCGAGACGGTGCTGCCCGGGATCCGGACGTAGTCGGCGCTGCGCTCGTAGCTCTCGGACCCGTTCTGCCCCGCGAGGCAGGTGTTCTCCGCGTACTCCATGCCCTCCTGGGCCGCTCCGTCCGCCCCGACGTAGCCGACGAGGTTGCCGGCCACCGCGCCGTTGGGGTAGCTGCGTCCCTGCTGGGTCTCGAAGTAGGTCCACGGGATGTCGAGCGCGACGAGCTTCTGGTAGGCCTCGAGGTCGAGCCCCTCCGAGAGGATCAGGTAGTTGGCCTTCGCGTCCTTCGCGAGCGCGGCGTCCACCGCTCCGGTGATCTGCTCGACCGACTGCCCGGTGATCGCGCCGATCTCGGAGGCGGCCTGCTGCACGCTGACCATGACCTTCTGGTCCTCGCCCAGCTCGCGCGGGAACTCGGCCACGTTCTTCGGCGAGGTCGTCAGCCGGTAGCGCGTGGTGGTGTCCGCGAGCACCGTCCCGGAGCGGTCCACGATGGGGCCGCGCTGGCCGTAGGTGACGACGCTGTTCGACTGGTTCTGGGCGGCCGCATCGGTGAGCTCGTTCGCCCGCACGATCTGGATGTCCACCAGCTTGCCGATGAAGAGTCCGACGACGGCGACGATGATGACGAACGTGACGGCCGTGCGGCGTCTGCTCGAGCGGTGGTGTCTCACTGCGGCGGTGTCCTTCTTGCTCCGGGCGGGCGGGCCGCCGTTCGTCGGGTCCGGATGGTCGTCGTGCGCCCCGCGGGGCGGGTGCCCGCGCGGAGGCGGACCGCGACGCCGTGCGTCAGTGCGTGATGGGCGCGGGCAGCTCGCCCTGCAACGGTACGGCCGCACCGTCGACAGCCAGGGAGGACGCGCTCGCGCCGGGCTGGAGAGCCGGGACGAGGGCGTTGGGCACGAGCGGCGCGGAGGCGGTGCCCGCGACTTCGCTCGACGCGGCGGAGGAGGGGTCGCCCAGCACGGCGCCGTCCGAGAGGCGGAGGTAGACCGGCGCGGTGTTGGCGACCATGCCCAGGCCCTGAGCGGCGGTGGCGAGGTTCTGCGGCGAGCTCAGCGTGTCGACGGCGTCCTGCTTCTCCGCGTTGCTGCGGGTGAGCGACTTCTGCTCGGTCTGCAGCGCCGAGATCTGGTAGGCCCCCTGCGAGAGGCCGACGCTCACCAGGAGCTGGACGACGATGATCGCGAAGAGGCCGGCGACGGCGACGATCCCGTAGACGAGCTTCGGGCGCGACTGCGCCTGACCGGCCGGGACGGCCTCGATGCGGGGGCGGGGCGCCTCCTCCTCGGGGCGTGCTCGGCGGGCGGTGTCGATGACGGCGGGGTCGATGACGGCGGTGGCGCTCATGCGGTGCTCCTGATCCTCTCGGCCGCGCGCAGACGCACGGGTGTCGCTCGGGGGTTGCGGGCCTTCTCGTCGTCGGAGGCGAGCTCGGCTCCGCGGATGACGAGTCGGAACTCGGGTCGATGCTCCGGCAGCTCCATCGGGAGGCCGGCCGGGGCGGTGGAGGAGGACGCGGCCTGGAGCGCGCGCTTGACGATCCGGTCCTCGAGCGACTGGTACGCCTCGACGACGATCCGCCCGCCCTCGTTGATCCGGCCCAGCGCGGCGGGGATCGCCCGCTCGAGGACGGACAGCTCCTGGTTGACCTCGATCCGCAGCGCCTGGAAGACGCGCTTGGCGGGGTGGCCGTTCCGCTGGATCGCGACCGGGGTCGCCGCCTGGATGATCTCGACGAGACGGCCGGAGCGCTCCAGCGGAGCGTCGCGGCGGGCCTCCACGATCTTCTTGGCGTAGCGCGCGGCGAGGCGCTCTTCGCCGTACTCGTGGAAGATGCGGCGCAGGGCGGTCTCGTCGTACTCGGCGAGGATGCTCGCCGCCGTGAGCGGGGCGGTCGAGTCCATCCGCATGTCCAGCGGCGCGTCCTTGGAGTAGGAGAAGCCGCGCTCGGTCTCGTCGAGCTGGAGCGAGGAGACGCCGAGGTCGAAGAGCGCACCGTCGATCGTGTCGATGCCCAGCTCGTCGAGCACGTCGGGCAGCTCGTCGTAGACGGCGTGCACGAGGTCGATCCGGGAGGCGTGGGCGGAGAGCCGCTCCCCCGCGAGCTGCAGCGCCTCGGGGTCGCGGTCCAGGCCCACGAGGTGCAGGCCGGGGAATCGCTCGAGCAGCGCGAGCGAGTGCCCGCCCATGCCGAGCGTCGCGTCGACGACGACCGCCCCGTCGCGCTCCAGCGCCGGAGCGAGGAGCTCGACGCAGCGCTCGAGCAGCACCGGGAGGTGCCGCTCCTCGGTCGGGCGCGGAGCGTCCTTCGGAGTGTTCTCTGCCATGGCGGTCCCGCCGTTCCCGTTCCTGTCGTCCGATCCCCATCCACCTCGCGTCCGGACACCGGGGAAGGTGCGTCCGGGCGCCGAGTGGCTGGGAGTCGCGCGACAGGACCTAGAACAGGCCGGGGATCACCTCCTCCTGGGTGTCGGAGAACACGGACTCCTGCTCCTGCAGGTAGGTCTCCCAGGCGCCCTGCGCCCAGATCTCGGCGCGGTTGCCCGCTCCGATGACGGTGAGGTCGCGGTCGAGGCCCGCGTACGCACGCAGCGGAGCCGGGAGGGTCACGCGGTTCTGCTTGTCCGGCGTCTCGGCGCTCGCGCCCGAGAGGAACACCCGGAGGAAGTCCCGCGCCTGCTTGCTGGTCACCGGCGCCTGCCGGATCTTCTCGTGCATCACCTCGAACTCGGCCTGGCTGAACACGTACAGGCACCGCTCCTGGCCGCGCGTGACGACGACTCCGGAGGAGAGCTCGTCGCGGAACTTGGCGGGGAGGATCACGCGGCCCTTCTCGTCGAGCTTGGGGGAATAGGTGCCGAGGAACACGGACTGCCCCCCACTTCTTCCGGCCAAGGATGGTGTGTCCTCCACAGTACTCCACTTCCCCCCACTCACAACCCCGGCGCGGCGCGGGGCGCGCCGGAGAGGCCCCGGTCATCCGCGTGTTTCCGCGGAATCGCGACAGTGGGGCGAAGTGGAGGGGGAATGCCGCGGGAGGGAGGCCGCGGGCACGAAAAAAGGGCCGATCCGTGAGGATCGACCCTGTGGTGGAGCGGAGGGGAGGCTAGCCGCGCCCGTCTCCGCGGTTGTCCCACCTGTCGTTCAGACGGTCCATGAAGCCGGACCCCTGGCGGTTGCCCGAGCGGGGCTTCGACGGACGGCCGACGTCGGGCAGGCCGGGCTCGGAGGAGCCGCCGGCGGCCGGGCGCATGGCCACGATCACGCCGCCGAGCATGAAGGCGAACCCGAGGATGCCGACGAGGGGCTGGCGCACGACCACGCCCGCGACGAGCACGGCGAGACCGAGGATGCCGAGCAGGATGCCGAGCACGAGGGCCCGGTAGTTGGTGCCGCCGCGCCCCTTGCCGACCGCCGCCACGAAATCGGCGTCGTTCTGGTAGAGGTTCCGCTCCATCTCATCGAGGAGCCGTTGCTCGTGTTCCGAAAGCGGCATCGTGACCCCTTCAGGGTGTGGCGTCGACCCTTTCGGGGATCGGCACCGGAATAGGCGGCGTCTGGGCTCGACCGGTCGGGCGGCGCTTCAGTGTAGACCGAGCCCGACGCAGGCACCAGGCACCTTCGGTGCATAGGCTGGTCGGGTGAACCACAGCTCTCGACTGGTCGATCGCGTCCAGCTCCGAATCGATGAATTCCTCACCGGGCGCACGCCAATTCTGCGCTCCATAGGAGAGGACGTCTCCGCCCTCGGCGACCTTTCGCGGGACTTTCTCAGCGGGGGCAAGCGGTTCCGCGCGCGCTTCTGCGAGGCGGGCTGGAACGCGGTGTCGAGCACCTCGAGCGAGGCCCATCCGAGCGGCTCCGATCCGATCGCGAGGGTGGGCGCCGGGCTGGAGCTGTTCCACGCCGCCGCCCTCGTCCACGACGACGTGATCGACAACTCCGACACCCGCCGCGGCGCTCCCGCGGCCCACCGGCGCTTCTCCTCCTTCCACGCCGACGGCGGCTGGACCGGCGACCGCGATGAGTTCGGCCGCTCCTCCGCGATCCTCCTCGGCGACCTCCTCCTGGTCTGGTCGGACGAGATCTTCGCCGCGGCGGAGTGGTCGCTCGGGGATCGAGTCGCAGCCGAGCGCGCGCGCGCGGAGTTCAACCTGATGCGCACCGAGGTCACGCTGGGCCAGTACCTCGACATCCTCGAGGAGAGCGCGTGGGTGCAGCACCCCGAGCACGAGCACCTGCAGCGGGCGGAGCGGGTGGTGGTCTACAAGAGCGCGAAGTACAGCATCGAGGCGCCGCTGGTGATCGGCGGCTCCCTCGCCGGCGGCGACGACGCTCAGCTGGACGCCCTGCGCCGCTTCGGGCTCCCGGTCGGGATCGCCTTCCAGCTGCGCGACGACGTCCTCGGAGTCTTCGGCGACCCGGCAGTGACGGGCAAGCCGGCCGGCGACGATCTGCGGGAGGGCAAGCGCACCGTGCTGCTCGGCCTCGCCCGCGGCGCGTGCTCGCCGGGCGAGCGGGCCGAGCTCGACGCGGTCGTGGGCCGGAGCGACGCCGACGCGGCGTCCATCGCGCGGGCGCAGGAGATCATCGCGGGCAGCGGCGCCCTCGAGCGGCTCGAGGAGCGCATCGACCAGGAGGTGGCCGCGGCGATCGCGGTCCTCCCCGACGCGCCGCTCCGCACGGAGGGCGTGGCGGAGCTGCGCGAGCTGGCCGCCCAGGTCACGGTCCGCACCTCCTAGGAGCGGACCGGCGTGATCAGGCCAGGGCCTGGGCGACCCGCCGGACCTCGGCCTTGCGGCCGGCGCGGAGGGCGACGATCGGGCTCGTGCCCAGGCTCTCCTCGACCGTCAGCATCCAGTCGACCGCCTCGTCGTCGGTGAAGCCGGAGTCGGCGAGCAGGATCGCGGTGCCGCGGATCTCGCTCATCGGCTCCCCGTCGCGGAGGAAGAGGGCGGGGACCTTCAGCACGCCGTCGCGGCGGGTGCCGAGCAGGTGGCGCTCCTCGAGGAGGCGGCGGACCCGGCCGGCGCCGAGCCCGGTCAGCTCCACGAGGTCGGGGACGGTCAGCCACTCGAGCTCGGAATCGGTCGAGGTGGCGGGGGAAGCGGACGAGTCGGTCACGCGTCAAGACTGCCACGAGCCCGGAGGGCCGCCAACTGCGGGCGCCCTTGAGAAGGAGTCGGGCCCGTCCTGCGCCGCCCGGGCGTCGCTCACCGGTTCCCCCGGGGGTCTTGCCTAGACTCGTCGCGTGACCACCAGCCAGCTCGACCCTCTCCTCGGCCGTCTCGTCGACGGCCGGTACGAGGTGCGCTCGAGGATCGCCCGCGGCGGCATGGCGACGGTCTACCTCGCGCACGATCAGCGCCTCGAGCGCCGCGTGGCGATGAAGGTCATGCACGGCCACCTCTCCGACGACGCGACGTTCAAGAACCGCTTCGTCCAGGAGGCGCGCTCCGCCGCCCGTCTCGCCCACCCGAACGTGGTCAGCGTCTTCGACCAGGGCCAGGACTCGGACATGGCCTACCTGGTGATGGAGTACCTCCCCGGGATCACCCTGCGCGACCTGCTCAAGGAGCGCGGCCGGCTGACCGCCCAGCAGGTCGTCGACATCATGCACTCCGTGCTCTCGGGTCTCGCCGCCGCGCACCGCGCCGGGATCCTCCACCGCGACCTCAAGCCCGAGAACGTGCTCCTCGCCGACGACGGCCGGATCAAGATCGGCGACTTCGGCCTCGCGCGCGCCGCCTCCGCCAACACCGCCTCCGGTCAGGCCCTCCTCGGCACGATCGCCTACCTCTCCCCCGAGCTGGTCACGCGGGGCACCGCCGACACCCGCAGCGACATCTACGCCATCGGGATCATGATCTACGAGATGCTCACCGGAGAGCAGCCCTTCACGGGCGAGCAGCCGATGCAGATCGCCTACCAGCACGCGAACGACTCCGTCCCGTACCCCAGCGCGACGGTCGCCTCCGTCCCCACCTCGCTCGACGAGCTCGTCCTCTGGGCGACCGAGCGCGACCCGGACATGCGGCCCCGCGACGCCGGCGTCATGCTCGCGCAGCTGCTCGAGGCCGAGCGGCTCATGGGCATCACACCGAGCGACCGCCGCGGCGACACGCAGGCGGTCACCCCGCTCCCGGCGCCCGTCGCCGATCCGGCGCCCGCGACGGCCGTCTTCGATCCGGCGGAGCCCGGGCAGACCTCGGTCTTCGACCCGGCGCCGGCGCCCGGAGCGGTGCTCGTGGTCGACGAGGACGACGACACCGTCGCCCGGCTCGCGAGCAGGCGCCGCGTCCGACGGCGTCGCGGCGTCCTGCTCACGGTGGTCGTGCTCCTCCTGGCGCTCATCGGCGGCGGGACGGCCTGGTGGTTCGGCGAGGGACCCGGCGCGATCGTGTCGATCCCGGACGTCGTCAGCCAGTCGCAGCAGGACGCGACGGCCCAGCTGCAGGCGCAGGGCTTCGAGGTGCAGCCGCAGGAGACGCCCGACCTCACCGTGCCCGCGGGGACGGTGGTGAGCTCCGATCCGCCCGGCGGGCAGGGGGTGCACAAGGGCTCCGTCATCACGCTGACCGTCTCGAGCGGGCCGCGCCAGCTGCCGGTCCCGTCTCTCGCCGGCCTCTCGGAGGCCGACGCTGCCGCCGCGGTGACGGGCGGCTCCTTCACCGTCGGCGACGTCTCGAAGATCTTCGACGCCGACGTCGACGCGGGTGTGGTCGTCTCCGCCTCGCTGCCTGACGGATCGGCGCTGCCCGAGACGATGTCCGAGACCAGCACCATCGCGATGGTGGTGAGCCTCGGACCGATCCCGAACGTCGTCGGCCTCTCGATCGACGACGCGACGGCGAAGGCGGAGGCGGCCGGTCTCGCCCTCGACCGCAGCGGCGAGGACTGGAGCGACACCGTGGCCGCGGGCGTCGTCCTCACGCAGGCGAACCCGGAGGCGCCCGCCGTGACCGGCGACACCGTCTCGGTCGTCGTGTCGAAGGGGCCCGAGCCCGTCGCCGTGCCGAACGTCGTGGGGATGAACCGCGACGAGGCGAAGGCGGCCCTCGAGGCGGCGGACCTGTCGTGGAGCTACTCCCTGACGACGCTCGGCCCGCTGATCGACGCGGCGCCGAACGAGCTGACCAAAGTCACGAACCAGTCCAACAAGGCCGGCGATCTCGTGCAGCGCGGCACGACGATCCAGCTGTCGATCACCATCACGACCTGACGCCGCCGGTCGAGCCCTCAACGAGGACTCGACCGGCGGTCGGGGTCGGATCAGATCGCGCGGCCCCGGAGCTCCTCCGCCACGAGGAACGCGAGCTCGAGCGACTGCATGTGGTTGAGGCGCGGGTCGCAGACCGACTCGTACCGGGTGGCGAGCGTCGCCTCGTCGATGTGCTCCGAGCCGCCGAGGCACTCGGTGACGTCGTCGCCCGTGAGCTCGACGTGGATGCCGCCCGGGTGCGTCCCCGCGGCGCGGTGCGCCTCGAAGAAGCCCTTGACCTCGTCGACCACGTCGTCGAAGCGACGGGTCTTGTAGCCGGTCGGCGTCGTCAGCCCGTTGCCGTGCATCGGATCGGTCACCCACAGCGGCAGGGCGTCGCTCCGCTTGACGGCCTCGAGCAGCGGCGGGAGGGCGTCGCGGATCCTCCCGGCACCCATGCGGGTGATGAAGGTGAGGCGACCGGGCTCCCGCTCGGGGTCGAGCTTGTCGATCAGCTCGAGCATCGTCTCGGGCGTGGTCGACGGGCCGAGCTTCACGCCGATCGGGTTGCGCACCCGCGACAGGAAGTCGACGTGCGCGCCGTCGAGCTCGCGGGTGCGCTCGCCGATCCAGATGAAGTGGCTGGAGGTGTTGTACGGCGTGCCGGTCCGCGAGTCGATGCGCGTCATGGGGCGCTCGTAGTCCATCAGCAGGCCCTCGTGGCCGGTGTAGAACTCGGTGCGCTTCATGCCCTCGAAGTCGGCCCCGCACGCCACCATGAACTTGACCGCGCGGTCGATCTCGCGGGCCAGCTGCTCGTAGCGCTGGTTCTGCGGGTTCTCGGTGAAGCCCTTGTTCCAGTAGTGGACGAGGCGCAGGTCGGCGAATCCGCCCTGCGTGAAGGCGCGGATGAGGTTCAGCGTCGAGGCGGCGGTGTGGTAGCCCTGCACGATGCGGCGCGGGTCCGCGGCGCGCGACTCCGGGGTGAAGTCGTAGCCGTTGACGATGTCGCCGCGGTAGGCGGGCAGGGTCACGTCGCCGCGGGTCTCGAGGTCGCTCGAGCGCGGCTTCGCGAACTGGCCGGCCATCCGGCCCATCTTGATGACGGGCATGCTCGCGCCGTAGGTCAGGACGACGGCCATCTGCAGCACGGTCTTGACGCGGTTCCGGATCTGCTCGGCGGTCGCTCCGGCGAAGGTCTCGGCGCAGTCGCCGCCCTGCAGGAGGAACGCCTCGCCGCGGGCCGCGGCTCCGAGACGCTCGCGCAGCTGGTCCACCTCGCCGGCGAACACCAGCGGAGGGAGCGCGGCCACCTCGGCGGACGCCGCTCGCACGGCCTCCGCATCGGGCCACTGCGGCTGCTGCTTGATCTCGAGCTCGCGCCAATAGTCCAGGCCGGCGACCACGGAGGGGGCGGCGAGGACGTACGGTTCGTTCGGATCGATGACCACGAGGGTGTTCCCGGTTCTGACGGGCGCCAGCGGCGCGCGGAGGGCCGCCGTCCGGACGGACGGCAGCGGTTGACGAGCTTATCGCCTGGCAGGGCGCTCGGCCGGGAGGGGCCCCCGGCATCGAGCGGGCGCTCAGCGGGTGAGGGCCGCGCGCTTCTCCTTGACCGAGGTCGCGTAGACGTCGAGGTACTCCTGGCCGCTCAGGGCGAGGAGCTCGTACATGATCTCGTCGGTGATCGAGCGGAGGATGAACCGGTCGCCCTCCATGCCCTCGAAGCGGCTGAAGTCGAGCGGCTCCCCGAAGACGATGCCGATGCGGCCCAGCTTCGGCAGGCGCTTGCCGATGGGCATGATGCGCGCGGTGTCGATCATGGCGACCGGGATGACGGGCACGCGGGCCTCGAGGACCATGCGGGCGACCCCGGTGCGGCCGCGGTACATGCGGCCGTCGGGGCTGCGCGTGCCCTCGGGATAGATGCCCAGGGCGTGGCCGCCCGCGAGGACGCGGAGGCCCGTGTTGAGCGAGGCCTCCGATGCCTTGCCGCCGGAGCGGTCGATCGGCAGCATCCCCGTGGCGGTGAAGAACGTCCGCGTCGCCCAGCCCTTGAGGCCCTTGCCGGTGAAGTAGTCGCTCTTGGCGAGGAAGACCATGTTCCGCTCGATCACCAGCGGGAGGATCACGGAGTCGATGAAGGAGAGGTGGTTGCTCGCGAGGATCACGCCGCCGTTCTGCGGCACCTTGTCGGCACCGACCACCCACGGCCGGAAGATCGTCTTCAGGAGCGGGCCCGCGACGATGTGCTTCATGAACCAGTAGAACATCGGGCTCCTCGGCGGTGCGGCGGATCGGGTGCGGCGGGTGCCGCTAGAGGGAGCTCGCGTGCAGGCGCGCCAGGTCGGCGGCCCCCACGACTCCGGCGTCGTTGACGAGCTCCGCGATGCGGAACTCGGGCTCGGGGTGGTAGCCCCGGGCGGGGAGGTTGTCGAGGTAGGCCTGGCGGATGGGGTCCAGCAGGAGGTCGCCCGCCTGCGCCACTCCGCCGCCGATGACGAACATCTGCGGGTCGAGGACGGCGCTCAGGCTGGCCGCCGCCTCGCCCAGCCAGTGGCCGAGCTGTCGTAGCGCCGCGAGGGCGCCGAGGTCGCCGGCGGTGATCAGCTCGGAGATGAGGTGGCCGTTCAGCTCGCCGCCGTTGCGGGCGCGGGCGTCGGCGATGCCCTGGCCGATCCCGCCCGCGTCGGCCAGCTCGCCGGCGAAGCGCTGGAGCGCGCGGCCCGAGCCGTACTGCTCGATGCAGCCGCGGGCGCCGCAGCCGCAGGGCAGGCCTCCGGGGACGACCCGCATGTGCCCGATCTCGGCCGCTGCGCCGAAGCCGCCGCGCAGGAGCCGGTCGTTGATGACGATCGCGCCACCCACTCCGGTGCCGATGGTGAGCATCAGCATGTCGCTGACGAGGCGGCCCGAGCCGTAGCGGAACTCGGCCCAGCCGGCGGCGTTCGCATCGTTCTCGATGATGATCGGCAGGTCGATGCGGGCCGAGAGCTTCTCGCGGAAGGGCTCGTTGCGCCAGTTGATGTTCGGGGCGTAGTAGACGATCGACTGCGAGGCGTCGATGAAGCCGGCGGCGGCGACTCCGACCGCGGAGACGTCTCCCGGGAGCAGGCCGGAGCGCAGATGCTCGACCATCTCGACCACGACGTCGACGATCAGCTCGGGGTGCCCGGCAGGAGTGGGCCGACGGTCCTCGCGGAGGATCCCCCCGAACTCGTCGACCAGGGCTCCGGCGATCTTCGTGCCGCCGATGTCGATCCCGATCGCGTGCACGCGAACCGCCTTCCCGTCGCCACCGGCGCGGCAGCGTCGGCGGGCCGCCCTGAGCGGCGGCCAGGACGAGTGTAGTGACCGCGAGCGCTCCGGTGCGGCTCAGCGGCGAGACCCGGCGACGCGTGTCGGCCCTCCTCGCGGAGCCACCCCTGGATCGTTACCCTGAACGGATCCACAGCTTGCGCCGCGCCGGTAGGGTGGAGACGACGTTCATTCAGGTACCGGAGGAGTTGCCGTGGACCAGTTCGATTCCCCCCTGGTGGTTCCGGCCGATCCCCAGGCCAACACGACCGCCCTCCTGCTGGACCGCGTCCGCGAGACGCCCGATCGCCCGCTCTTCGCGCTGCCCGACGGCGACGGCTGGCGCGATGTGACGGCGCAGGAGTTCCTCGACCAGGTCACGGCCCTCGCGAAGGGCTTCGTCGCCGTCGGCCTCGAGCCGGGCGAGAAGGTCGGGCTGATCTGCAAGACGCGCTACGAATGGACGCTGATCGACTTCGCCGTCTGGTTCGCCGGCGGGGTCCTCGTCCCGGTGTACGAGACCTCCTCTCCCGCACAGGTGCAGTGGAACCTCGCCGACTCCGGCGCGCACGCCGTGATCGTCGAGACCCCCGAGCACTTCGCCCGCTTCGACGAGATCCGCGCCGACCTTCCCGAGGTCCGCCTCGCCTGGCAGATCGGGCTGGGCGATCTGGACAAGCTCGTCGCCCGCGGCATCGACGTGCCGGATGCCGAGATCGAGCGCCGCCGCTCGCTGGCGACCGGCACCGACATCGCGACGATCATCTACACCTCCGGCTCCACCGGCCGCCCCAAGGGCTGCATCATCCGGCACTCGAACTTCGTCGAGCTCAGCCGCAACTCGGCGGTCGCCCTGACGGAGCTGATCCACCAGCCCGGCGCGTCGACGCTGCTGTTCATCACCACCGCGCACGTGTTCGCCCGCTTCATCGCGATCCTCTGCGTGCACGGCGGGGTGAAGGTGGGGCACCAGGCCGACACCAGGCAGCTGCTCCCCTCGCTCGCGTCCTTCAAGCCGACGTTCCTCCTGGCCGTGCCGCGCGTGTTCGAGAAGGTCTACAACTCCGCCGAGCAGAAGGCCGAGGCCGGGGGGAAGGGGAAGATCTTCCGCCGCGCGGCCGACGTCGCCGTCGCCCACTCGATGGCGCTCGAGGCGGGCTCGGTGCCGCTCGCGCTGAAGCTGCAGTTCCTCCTCTTCGACCGGCTCGTCTACTCGAAGCTGCGCACCGCCATGGGCGGGAACGTCCGCTTCGCCGTGTCCGGCTCGGCGCCGCTGGGAGACCGGCTCGGGCACTTCTTCCACAGTCTCGGCATCAAGATCCTCGAGGGCTACGGCCTCACGGAGACGACGGCGCCTGCCACGGTCAACCGCACCGAGCGGTTCAAGATCGGCTCGGTGGGCCCGGCGATGCCCGGGGTCTCGATCCGGATCGCGGGCGACGGCGAGATCCAGGTGCGCGGCATCGACGTCTTCGGCGGCTACTGGAACAACGAGGCGGCGACGGCCGAGTCGTTCGACGGCGAGTGGTTCCGCACGGGCGACCTCGGAACCCTGGACGAGGACGGGTACCTGCGCGTCACCGGGCGGAAGAAGGAGATCATCGTCACCGCCGGCGGCAAGAACGTCGCTCCGGCGGCGCTGGAGGATCCGATCCGCGCGAACCCGCTGGTCGGCCAGGTCGTCGTCGTCGGCGATCAGCGCCCGTTCATCGCCGCTCTGGTCACGCTCGACTCCGAGATGCTGCCGACGTGGCTCGCCAACAACGGGCAGGACAAGGGCCTCTCACTCGAGGACGCGGCCGTGAACCCGGTCGTTCTGGCCGAGGTGCAGCGGGCCGTCGATGCGGCGAACGAGCGCGTGTCCCGCGCCGAGTCGATCCGGAAGTTCGTGATCCTCCCGACCGAGTTCACGGAGGCGAGCGGTCACCTGACTCCGAAGATGAGCATCAAGCGCAACGTCATCCTCGCCGACTTCGCCGACACCATCGCCGCCGTCTACTCCGCCGCCCCCGCCACCGAGGGCATCTCCCTCCGCTGACCCCGCGCTCTCCCCGCGTCACCAGCAGGCCGTCCCGATCGCAGCCGCCTCCGGGACAGCGCACCCAGCTCTATCCCGTCGGCGGAACGCCCGACGCTCTCCTCGACGCGCCCCTGTCGCGGTGCCGACCGCGCCGGGCCGGGCAGGGACCGGCTCCCCCTCAACACAGCCGTAATTGGTGAAGCGCAGGCCAGCGCTTCACCGTCGGCGGAACGCACGACGCTCCACGAAACGCCCCCACCTCGCCAAGCCGACCGCGCCGAGCCGGGCAAGGACCGGCTCCCCCTCAACACAGCCGTATCCGGTGAAGCGCGTGCCAGCGCTTCACCGTCGGCGGAACGCACGACGCTCCATGGAACGCGCCCACCTCGAGCGGCCGACTGCGCGGAGCCGGGCAAGGACCGGCTCCCCACCAACACAGCCGTATCCGGTGAAGCGCGTGCCAGCGCTTCACCGTCGGCGGAACGCACGACGCTCCACGGAACGCCCCCACCTCGCTGAGCCGACCGCGCCGGGCCGGGCAGGGACCGGCCCGGAATCGAACTCAGAACCAGTCGGATTCCCGGACGGCCTTCATGGCGGCGCGGCGGTCGTCCTGGGAGAGGCGGTCGAGGTAGAGGCGTCCGTCGAGGTGGTCGCATTCGTGCTGGAGGGCCTGGGCCATGAGGCCGTCGCCTTCGAGGACGATCTCGTTGCCGTCGAGGTCGGTGCCGCGGACCTTCGCGTGCGGGTAGCGGATCGCGGGGTACCAGAGGTTCGGGACGGAGAGGCAGCCCTCGTCGACCGGTCGCGGGTCTCCGCTGAGCTCGATGATCTCGGGGTTGAGGATGTAGCCGATGACGCCGTCGACGTTGTAGCTGAAGGCGCGGAGGTTGACGCCGATCTGGGGGGCTGCGACGCCGGCGCGTCCGGGCGGGCGGACGCTGTCGACGAGGTCCTCGACGAGGCCGCGGACGCCGGCGTCGACCGTCTCGATGGTCGTGGACGGGGTCTTCAGCACCGGGTCCCCGAAGATGCGGATCTGGCGTTCGGTCATGTGGTGCGCTCCCTCAGGGCCTCCTCCGCGCTCAGGAGGGCGTTCTCGACGACTTCGCTCGCTGCGGGGTGCGGCCAGTACTGGCTGCGGGCGAGTCCGCGGATGCCGGTGCCGGCGCTGGCGGCCTGGACGAGCGGCTGAATGAGGATACTGGCCTGCGGCCCGATGATGTGCGCGCCGAGGAGGGCGCCGTCGAGTCCGACGACCAGGAGGCAGGCGCTGGAGTCGTCCTCGAGCGCCCAGCCGAAGGCGGTGGAGCCGTACTCCTGGGTGACGGTGACGACGTCCAGGCCCTGGTCTCGCGCTTCGGCCGCGGTGAGCCCGAAGTGGGCGATCTGCGGGTGGGCGAAGATCGCGCCGGGCACCGGCGAGAGGGTGTCGGAGAGCAGCTCGCCCGGGTGCAGGAGGTTGTGCGCCACGAGGCGCGCCTCGTGGTTGGCGACGTGCTTGAGCTGCCAGCGGGACGACACGTCGCCGAGGGCGAAGAGGCCGGGCACGGGGTGTCCGCCGGAGAGGACGCGCTGCTCGGGGTCGACGCTGATCCGGCCGTCCTCGTGCAGATCGATCCCGACGGAGGCGGCGGCGACCGTGTCGCTGTTGGGGTCGCGGCCGAGCGCGACGAGCAGCAGGTCGGTCTCGACCGTCGTGCCGTCGCTGAGGGCGACGCGGAGCCCGTCAGGGCGGGCGTCGACGCTCTCGGCGCTCACTCCGGTGAGCACCGTGTACCGCTCGGCGGCGATCCCGGTGAACCGGCGCGAGACGTCCTCGTCGAGGGCGCGGAGGAGGCGGTCGCCGCGGACGGCGACGGTCACGGCCGTGCCGAAGGAGGAGAAGACGTGGGCGAACTCGACGGCCACCGCGCCGCCGCCGAGGATCAGCATCCGCTCGGGGAGCTCGTCGAGCCGCATGACGGAGGAGGAGTCATGGATGCGGGGGTCCGGCTCGTACGCGGCCAGGAGCGGCCTGGGCCGCGAGCCGGCGGCCACGACCACCTGCGGCGCACTGATGCGGGCACCGCTGGCGCTGACGAGGACGTGCGGGCGGTCGCCGTCTCCGAGCGACTCGAAGCCGAAGCTCTCGCGGAGGACGGTCACGTTCGGGGAGCGCTGATCGCGGTACTCGAACCCGCCCTCGCTGATCGCGTCGATCCGGCCGAAGACCCGGTCGCGCACCTCGGCCCACTCGGGGCGGCGGAGGCGGGAGTGGACGCCGATCGGGCCGCCCTGGTCGACGTCGGTGACCACGTCGGCGACATGGACGAACATCTTGGTCGGGATGCAGCCGGCGTTGAGGCAGGTGCCGCCGAACCACTCGCCATCGTCGAGGATCGCGACCCGCAGGCCGTCGAACTCCGGACCGACGATCGAGTTGCCGGAGCCGGCCCCGACGACGATCAGGTCGAAGGCGTCGGTGGACGCGTCGGGCCCGTCGGTGCGGTCCTGGTGCGCGGCGGACGCCGCCCCGGAGCCCCGGGGCTCAGACACGTCGGACCGGCATGCCCTCGACCACGAGCGCGGCGAGCAGGCGTGCGGCGTCCTTCGTGCCCTCGCGCAGCTGCTCCCACTTCACCACGGAGCCGGCGGCGAGCACCGGGTCGTAGGGGATGCGGACGATGTCGCGGACGCGGGAGCGGAAGTGCGACTCGATCTCCTCCAGCTTCACCAGGCTCGTGCCCTGCGTCGCCGTGTTGAGCGCGACGACCGCGTTGCGCACCAGGGCGCCGTAGCCGTTCGCGTCCAGCCAGGTGAGGGTCTCGGAGGCCAGGCGGGCCTCGTCGACGCTGCCGCCCGAGACGATCACCACTGTGTCGGCGCGCTGCAGCGTGGGCCGCATCACCGAGTGCACGATGCCCGTGCCGCAGTCGGTGAGCATGATCGAGTAGAAGCGCTCGACCAGATCGGCGACCACGTTGTAGTCGTCCTCGTCGAAGGCCTCGGAGAGCTGCGGGTCGGTGTCGGAGGCGAGGACGTCGAGGCGGGTCTCGTCGCGGGAGACCATCGTCGAGAACTCGGTGAATCCGGTCACGCCGGCCGCGCGGTTCACGACATCGCGGACGGTCGCCCGCGTCTGCTTGGGGACGCGCTCGGCCAGGGTGCCGCGGTCGGGGTTCGCGTCGACCGCGATGATGCGGTCCTCGCGCGCATCGGCGAGGGCCATGCCCAGGAGCGTCGTGACCGTCGTCTTGCCGACGCCGCCCTTGCGGGTCATGACCGGGACGAAGCGGGTGCCGCCCTCGAACTGCCGGCCGATCCGCTCGTCCATCGCCTTCCACGCCTTCACCTTCGCGGAGTCGCCGAGGTTGACCGTGTGGAAGGTCAGGCCGTAGAGGAAGCGGTGCCAGCCGCCCGTGGGAGCGGGACGGGTCTTGCGGTTGACCTCCAGGAGCCTGTCCGGGGTGAGCATCGACGCCGACTCGGGGACGGCGGCGCTCGGCGCGGACGGGGCGGGAGCGGCGCTCGAGGACTCGGCGCGGAGGCGGTCGCGGCGCGTGGGGACGGCGGCGGGCTCCCCCGCGGACTCGGACGCCGCGGGCTTCTCGGCGGACTCCGCTCGGGCGGGGATCCCCGCCGAGACCGGTCCGTTCGCGCCGGACGGATGAGCGGGAGCCGGTGAGGGGGTCGGAGCAGGACTCGGCTCCGGGGGCACGAGAGCGTGCGAGCGCGAGGGCGGCAGGCCGAGGCGGCCGACGTCGATCGCGTCCTCGTCCTCGACCGGAGCGGGGGCGGTGGAGCGGCGCCGCGGGCCGGGCGGGGTGATCCGCACGCCGTCGGGCAGGAGGGTCGGAGCGGTGTCGCTCGCCCGCGGGGAGTACTGACCCGATTCCCGAGCCGCGTCCATGGCGGTCCGCGGCGTGGGACCGGTGCCGGTGTCGGGCTGTTCGTCGTTGCGCTCATCCATGCGAACGAGCCTCCTTCCGCTCAGAACGAGTGTACCGGCGGGCCCGGATCGCGCCGGGCGGCTTGGTCGGAGCGCGCTCCGACTGCTAGTGCGGCCCGCTTCCGGAGGCGGCGCGGACGGCGCGTGCAGCGAACGGTTAGGTTCTGCCGCCCGGAGGAACGTAAAGTAGTCAGCCATGCATGTACTCAGCGTGAGCTCCCTCAAGGGCGGCGTCGGCAAGACCACGGTGACGCTCGGCCTTGCATCCGCGGCGTTCTCGAAGGGCCTGCGAACGCTGGTCGTCGACCTCGACCCCCAGTCCGACGTGTCGACCGGAATGGACATCAACGTCGCCGGCCACCTCAACATCGCCGACGTCCTGACGTCGCCGAAGGAGAAGATCGTCCGCTCGGCGATCGCCCCCTCCGGCTGGACCAAGGAGCACCACGGCACGATCGACGTGCTGATCGGCAGCCCCTCCGCGATCAACTTCGACGGGCCGCACCCCAGCATCCGCGACATCTGGAAGCTCGAGGAGGCCCTCGCGAGCGTCGAGGCCGACTACGACCTCGTGCTGATCGACTGCGCCCCCTCGCTCAACGCCCTGACCCGCACGGCGTGGGCCGCGAGCGACCGCGTCGCCGTCGTCACGGAGCCGGGCCTGTTCTCGGTGGCCGCCGCCGACCGGGCGCTCCGGGCGATCGAGGAGATCCGCCGCGGACTCAGTCCGCGCCTCCAGCCGCTGGGCATCATCGTCAATCGCGCCCGCGTCCAGTCGCTGGAGCACCAGTTCCGGATCAAGGAGCTGCGCGACATGTTCGGACCGCTCGTGCTCAGCCCGCAGCTCCCGGAGCGCACCTCCCTCCAGCAGGCGCAGGGCGCGGCGAAGCCCGTGCACGTCTGGCCCGGGGAGAGCGCTCAGGAGATGGCGCACAACTTCGACCTGCTGCTCGACCGCGTGATCCGTACCGGTCGCATCGGCGAGCAGGTCCCCGCCGCGACCTAGGGCCGGCGGGTCCGCCGGACTTCTCCGGCTCGAGGTCTCGGGACGCGGGCGATGCTCGGTGCCCGAGGAGTGCCAGGGTCGGCGCCGGCGGACGCTCGGCGTCGGAGATCAGCGCGGACTCTCGATGCGCGGGCGGAGCCCGTCGTCGGATCCGCAGGGCGGGACACGGACGGAGCCCGTCATCGGACCAGCAGGGTGAGCGGGCGTGATCGGCGGGGAGCTCGCGTCCGGTGGACGGTTCACGCGGGCGGGGCCCGCCATTCGACCAGCACGGTGAGACTCGGGTGGCGCCCGTTGCTCGCACAGCACGGCTGCAGGCGGGTCCGCTCCTGACCAGTTGAGCGCGCGGAGGAGACCCGGGAGTCCCCGGAGCAGCGGCCGACCCGCGAGGGGTGGGCGGTCAGCCGACGCGGCGGGAGGCGCGGCGCTGGGCGAGCTCGTCGCCCGGGTCGACCGACTGGTGGTCGAGCTCGACGAGGCTCGACTCGACCTCGCGGAGGACCTTGCCGACGGCGATGCCGAAGACGCCCTGGCCGCGGCTGAGCAGGTCGATGACCTCGTCGTTCGAGGTGCAGAGGTAGACGCTCGCGCCGTCGCTCATCAGGGTCGTCTGCGCGAGGTCGTCGACCCCGGACTCGCGGAGCTGGTTGACCGCCGTGCGGATCTGCTGGAGCGAGATCCCGGTGTCGAGCAGGCGCTTGACCAGCTTCAGCACGAGGATGTCGCGGAAGCCGTAGAGGCGCTGCGTGCCGGAGCCGGACGCGCCGCGCACGGTGGGCTCGACGAGCTCGGTCCGCGCCCAGTAGTCGAGCTGCCGGTAGGTGATCCCCGCGGCGCGCGCCGCGACGGCCCCGCGGTAGCCCGCGTCGGCGTCGAGCTCGGGCAGTCCGTCGGTGAACAGGACGAGGTCGCGCTGGCCGCTGACGTCGCGGCTGACTTCTCTCATCCCTGTGCCTCTCGGATCCGGACGCCGGATCCTCCGAACGCGCTCCCTACCGTACCGACCGGCGCAGGCCGAGTAAACGACATCGGCCTCGGCGCCGCGGCGTGTCGCACGGGCCGCCCGTCGGCCGGCGGCGCGGCCCTCACGAGCGGGCGATCCGCGAGAGGGCGCTGCGCACCATCGCCCCGCGGATCGTGCCCAGCTGGGTCGCGAGCCCCACCGCGTTCTCGGCAGCACCGGCGGAGCCGGACGCCTCTCCGCGGCGGGCGCTGGAGGCGACGACGCTCTCGATGAGCGACATCTCGCGCTCGACGGCGACGCGGAGCGGTCGGAGGTGACGGGGCTCGATACCCGATCGGCCGAGGTCGACGAGCGCCTTGAGCGTCGTCACGGCCTCGTCCCCGAACACGTCGCCGCCCCGCACGAGCCCGGCGGCGATGGCCTCCTGGACGAGAGCGGGCGTGGCACCGGACTCGGCCGCGAGGCCCTCGCGGGTCAACCGCGTGGCGGGGCCGAGGAGCGAGGCGCTCGGACCCCCGACACCGGCCGGCAGGGCGGGCTCGCGTCCGGCGTCGATGTCGTCGAGGTATCCGCGGATGACCTTGAGGGGGAGGTAGTGGTCGCGCTGCAGAGCGAGGATCATCCGGAGCCGCTCGACGTCGGAGCCCGAGAACTTGCGGTAGCCGGAGTCGGTGCGGGCCGGCGAGACGAGCCCCTGCTCCTCGAGGAAGCGCAGCTTGGACGGGGTGACGTCCGGGAACTCACTGGTCAGCCTGGCCAGCACCTGCCCGATGCTCAGCAGAGCGGCGGAGCCGGTGGGGAGGGCGCGCGCGGAGGAGCGGCCCACGGCTCACGCGTCCGGAGCGGCGACGAGGTCGGCGCGGGACGCGTAGAAGGTGAGTCGGAACTTGCCGACCTGCACCTCGGAGCCGTCGGTGAGGATCGCGGACTCGATCCGGACCCCGTCGAAGTAGGTGCCGTTCAGGGAGCCGAGGTCGTGGACCTCGAACGCCGTGCCGCGGCGGACGAACTCGGCGTGCCGGCGCGAGACCGTGACGTCGTCGAGGAAGATGCCCGCGTCGGGGTGACGGCCGACCGTCGTGGAGTCGGTGTCGAGGAGGAAGCGGGCGCCGGTGTTCGGTCCGCGGCGCACGACCAGCAGCGCGGATCCCGAGGGCAGAGCCCCGACGGCCTCGGCCTCCTCGCGGGACGCGCGGTTGTCGAGAGCGGCGAGCTGGGCACCGATGTCGTCGGTGAACGTCAGAGTCGTCTCCGTCGACGGCTCACCGGGAACGGAATTGTGCTGGGCGGATGATGCTCCACCGACGGGCTCGACCAAGACGTACCTCCTATCAGGTCAGCGTATCCGAATCGTGACCCTCGTCGGACCCCTGAGCACCTGTGCGGACCCCCAGGACGAGGTCCCGCGTCTGGACGGCGTAGACGATCCCGGCCCACCAGTAGAGGAACGCGCCCCACAGCGCGAAGGCCCAGGCGATGGGGAGCGAGGCGGGCGCGAGAGCCGGGAACGCCTGCCCCAGCATGATCAGCGGGAGCGCGTAGAAGAGGCAGAAGGTCGCGAATTTCCCCAGGTGGTGCACGGGAAGCGGTCCGTAGCCGTTGTTCGCCAGGACGACCGCCAGGACCACGAGCATCAGGTCGCGGGCGAGCAGCACGGCGACCAGCCACCAGGGCACCAGTCCGCGGGCCGCGAGGCCCAGCACGGTGGCGAAGATGTAGAGGCGGTCGGCGGCCGGATCGAGGACGCGGCCGAGGCGCGTCATCTGGTCGAAGCGGCGCGCGATCCAGCCGTCGAGGTAGTCGGTGAGGCTCGAGACGACGAGGGTCAGGAGCGCGAGCGCGTCCTCGCCGAGGACCACGAGCACGAGGAACACCGGCACCAGCGCGAGACGCACCATGCTGAGGACGTTCGGGACCGTCCAGATCCGGTCCTCACCGGTGCGCGCCATGCGCCCAGCCTAGGCGGGGCGCACGGCGGCGTGGTCAGCGCTTGTCGCGCCAGACCCGCTCGAACGGCAGGCGCCAGGCGTGCGGCGCGATCAGCTGGTGGATGGCGTTCGGCCCCCAGGAGCCGGGCGCGTAGAGACGGACGGGCGGCGGATCCTGCAGGAGCGGCGCGGAGACCTCCCAGAGCCGCTCGATGCCCTCCGCGGTGGTGAACAGCGTGTGGTCTCCGCGCATCGCGTCGAGGATCAGGCGCTCGTAGGCCTCGAGCGCGTCGCCCGCGCGGTCGGTCTCCTGGAGCGCGAACTGCATGCTCAGCTTGTCGAGCCGCATGCCGGGACCGGGGCGCTTCCCGTAGAACGAGAGCGAGACCTTCGAGGCGTCCGCCAGGTCGAAGGTGAGGTGGTCCGGGCCGTGGGCACCGACTCCGGAGCCCTGCGGGAACATGCTCTTCGGGGGCTCGCGGAACGCGATCGAGATGATGCGCTGGCCCTCGGCCATCCGCTTGCCGGTGCGGAGGTAGAACGGCACTCCCGCCCAGCGCCAGTTGTCGATCTCGCACTTCAGCGCGACGAAGGTGTCGGTCTCGGAGTCGGCGGCGACGCCCGGTTCGTCGCGGTAGCCGATGTACTGGCCGCGCACCACGTTCTCGGGGTTCAGCGGACGCATCGAGCGGAAGACCTTGTTCTTCTCCTCGCTGATGGCCTGGGGCTCCAGCGCGGTCGGCGGCTCCATCGCCATGAACGCCAGCACCTGGAAGAGGTGGGTGACGACCATGTCCTTGTAGGCGCCGGTGGACTCGTAGAACTCGGCGCGGCGGTCGAGCGTGAGGCGCTCGGGGATGTCGATCTGGACGTGATCGATGAAGTTGCGGTTCCAGATGGGCTCGAAGAGGCCGTTGGCGAAGCGGAAGGCCAGGATGTTCTGCGCCGGCTCCTTGCCGAGGAAGTGGTCGATCCGGAAGATCTGCTCCTCGCTGAAGGTCTCGTGGAGCTCCGCGTTGAGGACGACCGCGCTCTCGAGGTCGACGCCGAACGGCTTCTCCATGATGATCCGCGAGCGCTCGACCAGCCCGGCCTCGGCGAGCATCCGCACGACGGAGAGAGCTGCCCTGGGCGGGACGCTGAGGTAGTGCAGCCGGCTCACGTCCGGGCCGAGGACCGCCTCGGCGTCGGTCACGGCGGCGGCCAGCGCGGCCGGACCGGCGGACTGCGGGACGTAGCGGAGCTTGGACGCGAACTCGTCCCACTGCGCCGGCGTCAGGGAGCGGCTCCCGAACTCGTCGTAGGCCAGCTTCGCGAAGGCGCGGAACGAGGCGTCGTCGTGCTCCTCGAGCGAGGTGCCGACGATCTGCAGGTCCGGTGCGAGGGAGGAGAGCGCGAGGTGGGCCATCCCCGGGATGAGCTTGCGCCGGGCCAGGTCGCCGACGGCGCCGAACAGCACGACGACATGGGGTGCCGCCTGCTCGGTCTGGACGGCGGGAGCGGGGGGTGCGGTTGTCACGGTCACCCCTCGATCATTCCAGTTCGGATCGTGACGCAGGCGTCATGTGCTCGATACGCACCGCCGCTAAGGTCTCTCCCGTGCCTCCGTTCTCCGACGCGTCCGCCGCGACCGCAGCACCCGCCTCCGCCACCGCCCCCTCCTCCGCCGACGGGACGACCGCGCCTCCGCTCGACGAGAGGATCCGCGCCGACGTCCACCTGCTGGGCGAGCTGCTCGGCCAGGTGCTCCGCGAGTCGGGCGAGCCCTCCCTCTACGAGGACGTGGAGCGCCTGCGCGCGCTCACGATCAGCGCCTACGACAGTGGCGACGCCGCCGGGACCGCGGAGGCGGAGGAGTTCGTCGCCTCGCTCACGCTCGAGCGCGCCGAGGAGGTCGCCCGGGCGTTCACCTGCTACTTCCACCTCGTCAACGTGGCGGAGGAGTTCCACCGCGTCCGCGTGCTGCGCCGGCGCGAGGCCGACGCCGGTGCGCAGTCGCCCGAGGACTCGATCCTCGCCTCGATGCGCCGGCTGACCGGCGAGCTCGGGGAGGACGAGGCGTTCGCGCGCCTGTCCCGGCTGGAGTTCCGCCCTGTCCTCACGGCGCACCCGACCGAGGCGCGCCGCCGCGCGGTGGCCTCGACCATCCGCCGCATCAGCGACCTGCTCGAGCAGCGAGACGACCCGCGCATGGGCGGCGTCGTGCTGGTGGAGATCCGCCGCAAGCTGCTAGCCGAGGTCGACACGCTGTGGCGCACCGCTCCGCTGCGCGAGTCCAAGCCCACTCCTCTCGACGAGGTGCGCACCGCGATGAGCGTCTTCGACGAGTCGCTGTTCTCGGTGCTCCCCCGGGTCTACCGCCGCCTCGACGACGCTCTGCTCGGCGAGGGCTCGGGCACCCGGGCTCCGGTCGCACCGGCCTTCGTCCGCCTGGGCACCTGGATCGGCGGCGACCGCGACGGCAATCCCTTCGTCACCGCCGAGACGACCCTCGCTGCGGTCGACATCGCCTCCGAGCACGTCCTCATGGGTCTCGAGCGCGTCGCCCGCCGCGTGGGCCGCGCGCTGACCCTCGACGCGTCGACCACTCCCCCGTCGGCCGCCGTCGAGGCGCTCTGGGCCTCCTGCGTCGAGCGGGCTCCCGAGCTCGCCGCCGACATCGCCGAGCGCTCGCCCAACGAGGCGCACCGCCGCGTCCTGCTCTTCGCGGCCGAGCGCCTGGCCGCGACCCGCTCCGAGGGGCCGCTGGCCTACTCCGCCGCCACCGAGCTGCTGGCCGAGCTGCGCACCCTCCAGGAGTCCCTGGTCGAGGCCGAGGACGTCCGCGCCGCCTACGGCGACCTCCAGGACTTCGTCTGGCAGCTCGAGACCTTCGGCTTCCACCTCGCCGAGATCGAGGTGCGCCAGCACTCGAAGGTGCACCGCGAGACGATCGCCGCGATCCGCGCCGGCGAGGAGCTCGACGAGCGCGGCCTCGAGGTCCTGTCGGTGTTCCGGGCGATCGCGAAGGTCCAGGAGCGCTTCGGCACCGACGCGGCGAGGCGGTACATCGTCTCCTTCACGCAGTCGGCCGACGACCTGCGGACGGTCTTCGAACTGGCCGAGGCGGCGACCGACGGCAAGCCGCCGATCATCGACGCGGTCCCGCTCTTCGAGACCTTCGCCGACCTCGACGCCTCGACCGACATCCTCGCCGAGATGATCCGCCTCCCCCAGGTGCAGGCGCGCCTCGCGGCCACCGGCAACCGGCTCGAGGTGATGCTCGGCTACTCCGACTCGTCGAAGGACGTCGGACCGGTCTCGGCGACGCTCGCGCTCTACGACGCGCAGGCGCGCATCGCGCAGTGGGCGGCCGACGAGGGCATCGTGCTCACGCTGTTCCACGGGCGCGGCGGAGCGCTCGGCCGCGGCGGCGGGCCGGCCAACCGGGCCGTCCTCGCGCAGCCGCCCGGATCGGTGGACGGCCGCTTCAAGCTGACGGAGCAGGGCGAGGTCATCTTCGCCCGCTACGGCAACCCGGACATCGCCACCCGGCACATCGAGCAGGTGGCGGGAGCGACGCTGCTCGCCTCCTCCCCCGCGGTCGGCGAGCGCAACGCGGGCGCCGCGGAGCGCTTCGCCGAGGTGGCGGCGACGATGGACCGCGAGTCGCGCCGCCGCTTCTTCGAGCTCGTGAAGGCCGACGGCTTCGCGCCGTGGTTCGCCCGGGTCACCCCGCAGGAGGAGGTGGGCCTGCTCGCCCTCGGCTCGCGTCCGGCCCGCCGCGGCCTCTCCGTCGAGTCGCTCGAGGACCTGCGAGCGATCCCGTGGGTGTTCGCCTGGACCCAGGCCCGCGTCAACCTGACCGGCTGGTTCGGGCTGGGCAGCGCGCTCGAGGCCGTCGGCGACCTCGACCTGCTCCGCGAGGCCTACGCCTCCTGGCCGCTGTTCACGACGATGGTCGACAACGTCGAGATGTCGCTCGCGAAGACCGACGAGGGCATCGCCCGCCGCTACCTCGCCCTCGACTCCCGCGACGACCTCGCCGGACTCGTGCTCGACGAGATGGCGCTCACCCGCCGTTGGGTGCTCTCGATCACCGGCGAGGAGAGCCTGCTCACGGGCCACCGCGTGCTCGGCCGTGCCGTGCGCCTGCGCACCCCGTACGTCAACGCGCTCTCGCTCCTGCAGCTGCGCGCACTGAAGGCGCTCCGCACCGACCCGGGCGGATCCGGGACGGAGCAGAACCAGCGGCTGCTCCTGCTCGCGGTCAACGGAGTCGCGGCGGGTCTGCAGAACACCGGCTGATCCCGGCTCGGAACGACGGAACCCCCGGCGGCCTCACGGCTGCCGGGGGTTCTCGTGCGTCTGCGGGCGCCTCCCGCCTGCGGAGCGGGTCGAGGCGCCGGGCGGATCAGGCCTGCGGGGCGGCGCCGGCCTCCTGAGCGGCCTTCGCCTCCTCGTACTGGCGGCGCACCTCGACCATGTCGAGGCCGCGGACCTGCTCGATCAGGTTGTCGAGCGCGGGGGCGGGCAGGGCGCCGGGCTGAGCCATCAGCGGGATCCCGTCGCGGTACACCACGAGGGTGGGGATGGAGGAGATGCCGTAGCTCGCGGCGAGCTGCTGCTGGTCCTCCGTGTCGACCTTCGCGAACGTGATGTCGGCGTTCTTCTCGCTCGTGGCCTCGAAGACCGGAGCGAACTGCTTGCACGGGCCGCACCAGTCGGCCCAGAAGTCGATGAGGACGATGCCGTCGGCGATCGTCTGGTCGTGGGAGTCGAGGGTCATCGCAGTCGTAGCCATGGGGGATGCAACCGGGTGCCCCCGCGGCCTATTCCCGGGCGGGATCGAGGAGGTCGAGCAGCGAGCGCGGACCGACCACGGCGGCCCCGAGCGCCTCGACGCGGGCGGCCAGTCCCCGGTCGGCCGTGACGACGACCGCGGTCTCGAGCGCGCCGACCAGCTCGACGATCGCGTCGTCGCCCGAGCCGTCGGCCGAGTGGACCGTGAGCCGCTCCGTGAGAGCGCCCGCCTCCGGGCGGGCGGCGCGCGCCGCTCCCTCGAGCACCACGGCGATGCGCGGCCAGACCGTGTCGGCGTCGATCCCCAGGAGACGGCCGGGGACGCCGGCCTCCGCGAGGCGGGCCAGGGTGGCGAGGAGGCGCTCCGCGGCGCCGGCGCGGTCGCGCCACCAGCCGTCGGGGCGTGAGCCGACCACGTTGGCGGCGTCCACGACGAGCACCGGGATCGAGGAGCCGAGCGCGCGCAGGCCCGGCCAGGCCGCTCCGAAGCCCGGGTGCAGCGGCAGGGAGTCGACCTCGTCGGGGGCGACCCAGCGCAGCTCGGTGCTCTCGGCGTCGCTGATGCGGGGAGTGAAGTGCTCGCGGGACTCGGCCAGGACTGTGGAGTAGCTCCACGGTCCGATCACGACGACGCTGGAGAGCACGGGCCGGATCAGGTCGGCGGGGACGCCCGCCTCCTCCTCCGACTCCCGGAGGGCCGCCTCGAAGGCCGTCTCCTCGGGGTGACGGGCGCCGCCGGGCAGCCCCCAGGTGTCCCCGAAGTGGCTCCAGCTGACGCGGTGCTGGAGCAGGACGCGTCCCGACGGATCGCGCAGGAGGAGGCCGGCGGCGCCGAAGCGCCCCCAGAAGCGGCGTCCGTCGCCGATCTCGACCCAGCCGTCGCCGAGCGACGCGTCGAAGGGGTGGCGCGGGAGCACGGCGTCCGCGCCGGGGTCCTCGCTGGTCATGCCCTCCAGCCTCCCACACCGCGCCCGCCGCACCCGACCCCGACGGGCTGGCAGAATCGGACGATGCGCCGCTCGAGACCCCTCCGCCTCGCGACGCTCGCCTGGCTCGCGCTGATCGCCCTGATCACGCTGACGCCCGCGCCCTACCCGGCCGGGGAGCCCAACGCGCTGATCCGCGGGATGATCGCCTTCCTCGCCTCCACGCCGCTCACCGGCTGGTTCGACTTCGACGTGGCGGAGTTCACCGCGAACGTGCTGCTCTTCGTGCCGCTCGGTGCGCTGATCGCCGCGCAACTGCCGGCGGGGCGCCGCCTGTGGGCCGCCGCCATCGGGCTCGGGGTGTCGGCGGCCGTCGAGACCGCGCAGCTGCTGTGGCTGCCGACCCGCGTCTCCGACGTGCAGGACCTGGTCTCGAACGGCAGCGGCTCCCTGATCGGCGCCCTGCTGACGATCGCGCTGCTCCGCTTCTCCCCCCGCCGCCGCTCCCGGAAGGACCGCACCGCCCATGCCCGCTGAGACCCTCGTCGTCCTCGACCGACCCTCCCTCGACGCCGAGGCGCACTCGCCGGGAGGTCCCGCGCACCGCATCGATCCGAGCGGGCGCGGCGATCTGGACGTCACCGACCTCGGCTTCACCCGCGGCGACGGCGTGTTCGAGACGATCAACCTCGTCGACGGACGGCTGCAGGCGCTCGACGCGCACCTGGACCGCTTCGAGCGCTCGGCCCGGATGCTCGACCTGCCCCGGCCGGACCGGGCCGCCTGGCTCGAGGCGATCGGAGCGGCGGTGGCCGCGCACCCGCCCGTCGCCGAGGCGATGGTGAAGACGATCCTGACCCGCGGCGTCGAGGGCGGCGGGCGGCCCACCGGCGTCGTCTTCGTGCAGACCAGCCCGGACTTCGGCCCGGCCCGCCGCGACGGCGTGCGCGTGGTGCTCCTGGACCGCGGGCTGCGCTCGGACGTCCAGTCGACGTCCCCCTGGCTGCTCGCCGGCGCGAAGACGCTCTCGTACGCGGTGAACCGTGCGGCCGCGCGGGAGGCCGCCCGGCGCGGTGCCGACGACGCCCTGTTCGTGTCGAGCGACGGCTACCTGCTCGAGGGGCCGACCTCGAACCTCGTGCTGCTGACGGGCGGGGAGCTCGTGACTCCTCCGCCGAGCCTCGGGCTGCTGCCCGGCACCACGCAGGCCGACCTGTTCGCGCTCGCGCCGGGCCTCGGCCTCGAGACGGCGGTGCGTCCGCTGCGCTCGGGCGATCTGGAGGCGGCGGACGCGGCGTGGCTGGTCTCGAGCGCGCGCAACGCCGCTCCTGTCCGCGCCGTCGACGGGACCGACCGCCGCGTCGACGCCGACCTCTCGGCCCGGATCAACGCCGCGCTGCTCGCCCGCTGAGACTCCGATCCTCCCCGTGGGACGCCCCGCGCCGAGCGCGGACGGCGTCCCGGAGGAGAGAGGGCTCAGGAGAGGCCGTCGACGTCCGCGGGGCCGCGGCTGATCAGTCCGCCGCGGACGTGCTCGACGGTGGGGTCGAGCTGGACCGGATCGCGCTCGTCCGCCGCCTCGTCGTTGATCACGGCCGAGACGATGCCGCGCCAGTCGGTGCCCTCGGCCACGGCGTCCTCGGAGCCGACGCGGCGCGTGACGAACACGGCCTCCGACTCCTCGCCCGCGTGCGAGATGACGGCGAGGACGCCGACGGTGCGACCGCCCGGGTGCTCGATCCGCCACTCCTCGTGCCCGGACGGGACGAGCGAGAACTCCAGGCCCGCGTGCGGGAAGCCGGTGGGGCGCAGCTCGGACGGGGATCCGCTCTGCGGAGGCGCGCCGCGGGTGGGGACCCCGGTGCCCTCGCCGCTCGTCGTGCTCATGCCGACGTCGCCGCGGGTTCCGCCGGCTCCGGAGCTGTCGTTCGCCGCGACCATGCGGTCGTCGCCGCTCCGCAGCGCGTCGTCCGCTCCGGTGTAGATGCTGTCGTCTCGGTTCATGGGAACCTCCTTGTCGGCGGCCAGTGTAGGACCGCGGGGTGGGTGGCGAGCGGGCGCCGTTCGTAGACTGGGGGGATGCAGATCCCGGTGACCGGTGCCGTGCGGGTGGACGCGTGGCTCTGGGCGGTGCGCATCTACAAGACGCGCTCCGCCGCGACGACCGCGGCTCGGGCCGGCCACATCCGCGTCAACGGCGAGCGGGCCAAGGCGGCGCAGACCGTGCGGGTGGGCGATGAGGTCCGCGCCCGGATCGGCGGCTTCGACCGGGAGCTGATCGTCCGCGGACTCGTGGTCAAGCGGGTCGGTGCGCCGGTGGCTGCCGAGTGCATGGAGGACCGGACGCCCCCGCCGCCACCCCGGGAGTCCGCGCCGGGCGTGATCGTCCGTGACCGCGGAGCGGGCCGCCCGACCAAGCGCGACCGGCGCGACATCGAGCGCCTCCGCGGATTCTGACCGCGCGACCCGCCGGCGGCCTCAGGGGGCGAGTGCGCGCAGGCGCTCCAGGAGCCCCTCCGCCGCCTCGTCGAGGAACCGCTGCTGCAGCTCGTCGCCGACCTGGACGAGGGCGATGTCGGTGAAGCCCGCCTCGATGTAGGGCACGAAGCTCTGGGCGAGCTCGTCGAGATCGGGGCCGCAGGCGATCTGCTCGGCGACGTCCTCCGGGCGCACGAACTGGCTCGCTCCGGCGAAGCCGGCGGGGGTCGGCAGATCGGAGTTGACCGCCCAGCCGCCGGCGAACCAGCGGAACTGCTCGTGGGCCAGCGCCACTCCCTGCTCCTTGTCCGGCGCCCAGCAGATCGGGATCTGGCCGATCGTGCGCGAGGGGGCGGCGTCCGCACCGCGGACCGCGGTCCACTGCGAGATCAGCTCCGCGTCGGGCTCGGTCGTGATGAGGTGGTCGCCGATCGGCGCGAAGCGGGCGATCGACTTCTCCCCCGAGACCGCCAGGCCGATCTCGACCGGCTTGTCCGGCAGGTCCCAGATGCGGGCGGAGTCGACGCGGAAGTACTCGCCCTCCCAGGTCACCAGCTCGCCGGTGTGCAGCTCGCGGATGAGGTGGACGGCCTCCTCGAGCATGTCCTGGCGCACGGCGACCGAGGGCCAGCCCTCGCCGACGACGTGCTCGTTGAGGTTCTCG
This sequence comes from Rathayibacter sp. AY1A3, assembly GCF_002930975.1. NCBI lineage: Bacteria > Bacillati > Actinomycetota > Actinomycetes > Micrococcales > Microbacteriaceae > Rathayibacter > Rathayibacter sp. AY1A3. Next base: position 50,035 of record NZ_PSTO01000011.1, read on the forward strand.
CCCGAGCCGAGGCCGAGCGTGAAGCGGTCGTCGGAGAGGATCGCGAGCGTCGCGGCCTTCTGCGCGACCACGGCCGGGTGGTAGCGGATGGTCGGCGCGGTGACGTAGGTCGTGAGGTCGATGGTCGACGTGGCCTGCGCGACCGCTCCGAGCATCGTCCAGGCGTAGGAGGCGTGCCCCTGCTCGGTCAGCCACGGCGAGTAGTGGTCGCTCGAGACCGCGAACTCGAAGCCGAGCCTCTCGGCGTCGACCGCGTAGCCCACCAGCTGCTTGGGTCCGCTCTGCTCGGTCATCAGGGTGTATCCGAATCGCACCATGGTCCGTCCTCGTTCCGCTCGTCGTGGGATGCCCGGGGGCACGTCCCATGGTGGGCGGGGCGCCGGATGCGCGCTAACCCCTTGCCCCGGTCGCGAGCGGCGGCTAGCGCGGTGTCAGACGAAGCGGATGCGGTTCTGCACGCGGGTGCGGACCTCGAACGACTCGCCGTACCCGCCGAGCCGCGGGTCGTCCGTGCCGGAGCGCAGCAGCTGCGGCAGCAGCGAGCGGCGGATGACGACGGCGCCCTGGTGCCTGCCGCGCTCGACCTGCTCGAACGGCTGCTCCAGCGCGTCGTCCGGCACGACCACGACGCTCGTCGAGAAGCGGACGCCCAGCTCGCGGCCGAGACGGCGCGCGGCCTTCGCGAGCGAGGCGATCGGCTTCTCGTCCTCGGCGATCCCGGGGCCCTCGAGCTCGCCCTTCCTCAGGCGGACCGGATCGCCCCAGTCGGCGGAGGTCAGCGCGAGCAGGCCGGCCGGTCCGAGCACGAGGTGGTCGATCTTGAGCCCTCCGTCGCCGACCGCGACGTCGTTCCAGATCGTGTAGGCGATGCCGAGCGCGCCGACGAGCGCGGCCGTCGCCTCCTCGGCCTGAGCCTTCGCGAGCCAGGAGCGGACCTCGCGAGGAGCGGAGCGGACGATCGCCGGGTCGAAGGGGTCCTCGGTCTCGACGCCGCGGCCGAGCCACTCGCGCACCAGGCGCAGGTAGTACTCGCGCGCCGCGCCTCCCGGGTGACCGTAGGAGCGGGCACGCACGGCCGAGGCGGTCTGCGGGCGCGGTGAGCCGGTGTACGGCGACTGCGGGGAGGACCTCCCGGGGGCGGGAGCGCCTCGGTCGTAGTCGCCGCGGGCGGAGGCGCTGCCGATCCGCTCCCAGGCGAGCTGCACCGCGTGGAACGACGCGGCGTCGCCTCCCGTGTCCGGATGGGTCTCGCGGAGGCGGAGCCGGTACGCCCGGCGGAGCTCGTCGTCGGACGCGGTGGCGGCGACGCCCAGCACCTCGTAGGGGGTGCGGGCGGCGTGGCTGTCGGGCATGTGCTTCCGGGAGGGTCGGGGCGGGGGGTTCCGAGTGTATCGACGCGGGCCGGGCGCCCGGTGGGAGCGCGCACCGCGTCGGCTCGGAACGCGCCGAGCGCCCAGCGGGGGAACGGGCGCCCGGCGGGGGTCAGTGCGCGAGCAGCTCGCGCACCCGCGGGATGACCTGCGTGCCGTAGAGCTCGATGTTGCGCATGATCGCCGGGTGCGGCAACGTCCCGGCGCTGTACTTGAGGTCGAAGCGGTCGATGCCCAGGGCCTCGACCGTTCGCGCGATCTTCCGGGCGACCGTCTCGGGCGAGCCGAGGTGGATGGCGCCGTCGGGGCCGGCCTCCTCCTCGAAGCGCTCGCGGGTCATCGGGGACCAGCCGCGCTCGCGGCCGATGGCGTCCATCATCGCCTTGTGGTGCGGGAAGTACAGCTCGCGCGCCTCCTCGTCGGTGTCGGCGACGAAGCCGGGCGAGTGCACGGCGACCGGGAGGCGGGGCTGCTCGAGCTGGTCGAGCGCGCGGCCGAAGAGGTCGACGTAGGGGCGGAAGCGGGCCGGCGAGCCGCCGATGATCGCCAGGACGAGCGGGAAGCCGTACCGGGCGGCGCGGACGACCGACTCGGGGCTGCCGCCGACGCCGATCCAGGTGCGGAGGGTGCCGTTGTCGAGCGTCGGGTAGACGCTCTGCTCGGTGAGCGCGGGGCGGGTCGTGCCCTGCCAGGTGACCGGGCCGCCCTGGATCAGGGCGTGGAAGAGGTCGAGCTTCTCCTCGAAGAGGACCTCGTACTGCGCGAGGTCGTAGCCGAAGAGCGGGAAGGACTCGGTGAAGGAGCCGCGGCCGAGGATGACCTCGGCCCGGCCGCCGGAGAGTCCGTCGAGGGTGGCGAAGCGCTGGTAGACGCGCACCGGGTCGTCCGAGGAGAGGACCGTCACGGCGGAGCCGAGGTGGATGCGCTCGGTGCGGGCCGCGATCGCGGCGAGCACGACGTCCGGTGCGCTCACGGCGAAGTCGGCGCGGTGGTGCTCGCCGATCCCGAAGAAGTCGATGCCGACCCGGTCGGCCAGGACTCCCTCCTCGACCACGTCGCGGAGGACCTGGCCGTGCGGCAGCGGGGCGCCGTCGGGGCCGGCGGTGACGTCGCCGAACGTGTCGACGCCGAACTTGACTTCATGCATACTCATGGACTTCTGCAACCTCCGGGGGTCGACGGCTATTCCTGCGGGCGGGGTCCGACGTCCCCGGGCAGGAGCGCGTCGGAAGAGACGATCCCCGCCTCGAGCGCCGGCTCGCGGTAGGCGCGCCCGAGCGAGGCGACGGTGTCGTGCGCGTTCAGGCCGCTCGGGTTCGGCAGCACCCAGAGCGGCGCGCCCGCCACGTCCTCCTCCTGCCTGCCCTGCACCGCCCTGCGGCGTCCGAACGCGATCCGGTAGGCGGTGATGCCGACGACCGCGACGGCCCGGGGCCGCACCCGCTCCACGGTGGCGACCAGCCGCTGAGCGCCCTCGCGCAGCTCCTCCGCGGTCAGCTCGTCGGCGCGGGCGGTCGCCCGGGAGGCGAGATTGGTGATGCCGACGCCGCGGGAGACGAGCTCCGCGCGGTCCGCGGCGCTCATCCCCTCGGACACGCGCGGCGCGCGCTCGAGGATCCCGGCCGCGACGAGCGCCGGGTAGAAGCGGTTGCCGGGGTGGGCGAAGTGCGCGCCGGTGGCGGCGGTCCACAGTCCCGGGTTGATGCCGACGAAGAGGAGCCGGACGTCGTCGCCCAGCAGGTCCTCGACGGTGCGGTCCTGGAACGCTGCGAGCTCGGCGCGGGTGAACGGCATGCGACCATCCTGCCGCGGCGCAAGTCCTCTCGGCACGGGGTCGCCGGTGCCAGCATGGAGGCATGACGAACGCATCCCAGGACCACCCGATCCAGCACGGCAGCGACGACGCACAGCTCGACGAGAAGCTGCGCGGCGTGCTGCTGCAGGTCGCCGGCGACGCCGAGCTGCGACCGGAGGAGGACGTCGAGACCCTGCTGCGCCAGCGCCTGCGCGACACGCGCATCTCGATCTCGGACGAGGCGATCCCGGGGCTCGCCAAGCGCATCCCCGGCCTCATGCAGCGCGGGGGCGGCGACGTGAACCCCGGGGCGCACTAGCCCCGAGGGACGGGCGCGGGCCGAGCGGCCGCTCGGGCCGCGCCGGCTCGCGCTACTCGGGGACCGCCGGGCCCTTGCGGTGGTGGTCGAACACCAGGCTCGTGCGCGTCGAGGCCACCGCCGGGTTCGCCGAGAGGTTCGAGACCACGAAGTCCCGCACGTCGCTGGAGTCGCGGACCGCGACGTGGATGATGAAGTCCTCCGAGCCGCCGAGGAAGAACACCTGCACCACCTCTGGCAGCGCGCGGATCTCCTCCGCGAAGCGCGTGATCGCCTGGCGCTGGCCGACGCGGATGCTGACGCTGATCAGCGCCTGCAGGGTCAGGCCGAGCGCCGCCGGGTCGAGCTCGGCGGTGAAGCCGGTGATGACGCCGCGCTCGACGAGGCCCCGGACGCGTGCGACGCAGGTCGACGGGGCGATGCCGGCGCGCTCGGCGAGCCGGCTGTTGGGCGTCCGCGCGTCGGCGCGGAGGAGGCGCACCAGGGTCCGATCGACCGGATCCAGGTCGTCGAGGTCGTGCAGATCCTTCGGTGGCATGCGCCCGCTCCCTCACTCCGCCGACGAACCTTCGGCCCGTGCGGTGACTTCCGACCGATCCTGCGGAGTTCCTCCGCTCCGGGCACGATCTTCGCACGATGGGGGCAGAGCCGGTGCAGGATCGGCGCCCACCGCCCGCCCCGCGGGCCGCAGCGAAGGAGCCGCCGTGCGCGTCGGGATCCCCACCGAGATCAAGAACAACGAGAACCGGGTCGCCGCCACTCCGGCCGGCGTCCACGAGCTGGTGCGCCGCGGCCACGAGGTCCTCGTCGAGGCCGGCGCGGGCCTGGGCTCGCGCGTGTCGGACGACGACTTCCGCCGCGCCGGCGCCCTCGTCGTCGACGGGCCCGACGAGGTCTGGGGCGAGTCCGAGCTGGTCCTCAAGGTCAAGGAGCCGATCGAGGCCGAGTACCCGCGGATGCGCCGCGACCAGGTGCTCTTCACCTACCTCCACCTCGCCGCCTCCCGCCCGTGCACCGATGCGCTGCTCGCGGCGGGGACGACCTCCATCGCCTACGAGACGGTCCAGCTGGACGACCGGCGGCTGCCGCTGCTCTCGCCGATGAGCGAGGTCGCCGGGCGCCTGTCGATAACGGTCGGCGCCTACCATCTCATGAGCGCCGTCGGCGGACGGGGCACGCTGCTCGGCGGGGTCCCCGGCACTCCGAAGGCGAGGGTCGTCGTGATCGGCGGCGGCACGGCCGGCGAGCACGCCGCGGCCAACGCCCTCGGCATGGGGGCCGACGTCACGATCGTCGACCTCTCGCTCCCCCGCCTCGCGCAGCTCGAGAACCGCTTCCAGGGCGCGATCCAGACCCGCGCCTCCTCGGCCTACGAGATCGCCGCGCAGCTGGCCGACGCCGACCTCGTGATCGGATCCGTCCTCATCCCGGGCGCCAAGGCGCCCAAGCTGGTGACCGACGAGATGGTCGCCACGATGAAGCCGGGCTCGGTGCTGGTCGACATCGCGATCGACCAGGGCGGCTGCTTCGAGGGCTCGCGTCCGACCACGCACGACGACCCGGTGTTCCCCGTGCACCGGAGCGTCTACTACTGCGTCGCGAACATGCCCGGCGCCGTTCCCGAGACCTCGACCCGCGCGCTCACCAACGCGACGCTCCCCTACGCGCTCGCGCTGGCCGACCGCGGGTGGCGGGCCGCCCTGGCCGCCGACCCGGCGCTCGCCCGCGGCCTGAGCACCCACGACGGCCGGGTGACGAACGCCGCCGTCGCCGCGGCCTTCGACCTCCCGGCCGTGCCGGTGGAGGCGCTGCTGGGCTAGGCGCCCGCGGGGGCGAGGCCGAGCCCTCCGAGGATCTCGGCGATCTCCTCCTCCGGAGCGCCGCCCACGTCGACCGTGACGTGGAGCTCGTCGTCGCCGAGGGGCTCGAGCGCCTCGAACTGCGAGTCGAGCAGCGTGGTCGGCATGAAGTGGCCGACCCGCGAGGCGAGCCGCCCGGCGATACGGTCCCTCGATCCCGCGAGGTGCGCGAAGACGAGGTCGTCGCGGCGCAGGACGTCGCGGTAGCGGCGGCGCAGGGCAGAGCAGGTCACGACGACCGAGCCGCCCGCGGCGATCCGCTGGTCCACCACGCGGGCGATCTCGGCCAGCCAGGGCGCCCGGTCCTCGTCGGTCAGCGGGATGCCGGCGTGCATCTTGTCGACATTCGCCTGCGGGTGCAGGTCGTCCCCCTCGAGGAACTCCCAGCCCAGTCGGCGCGCCAGGAGCGACGCGACGGTCGACTTGCCGCTGCCGGAGACGCCCATGACGACGACGGCGCGGACGGGGACGGTGGGAAGAGCGGTCATCAGATACCTCCTACGAAGAGACCGATCAGGAGGACCCCGGCGAGCCCGGTCACCGAGACCAGGCACTCCATCACGGTCCAGGTCTTGAGCGTCTGGCCGATGCTGAGCCCGAGGTACTCCTTCACCAGCCAGAACCCGGCGTCGTTGACGTGCGACAGGAACACCGAGCCGGCGCCGATCGCGAGCACCATGAGGGCGACCATCGGCCCGTCCATGGTCTCGGTCAGCGGCTGGAGGATCCCTGCGGCGGTCACGGTGGCGACGGTCGCGGAGCCGGTGGCGACGCGGATCACGACGGCCACGAGCCAGGCGAGCAGCAGCGCCGAGGCGCCGCTCCCCTCCGCGAGCTGGGCGACCACCCCGCCGATCCCGGTGTCGACGAGGACCTGCTTGAAACCGCCGCCCGCGCCGACGATGAGCAGGATGCCCGCGATCGGCGGCAGCGAGCTCGAGAGCGAGGCCTGCAGCTCGGTGCGGTTCATCCGGCCGCCGCGGCCGAGCAGGACCAGACCGGCCAGGAGCGCGATCCCCAGCGCGATGGTCGGCGTGCCGAGGAAGTCGAGGGCCCCCTTCCAGGCGTCCGTGGAGCCCGGGGCCGCGATGTCGGCGATCGCCTTGCCCAGCATCAGCACGACCGGCAGCAGGATGCTCGCGACGGCGGCGGCGAAGCCCGGGCGGTGCTCGCGCGTCTCGCCCGCGCCCTCGCCGAAGAGCGGCGGCGTCTCCACCGGCGCCCAGCGGGCGGCGACCCGGCCGAAGAGCGGGCCGGCGACGACGACGGTGGGGATCGCGACCAGGACGCCGAACGCGAGGGTCACGCCGAGGTTCGCGCCGAGCGCGTCGATCGCGACCAGCGGTCCGGGGTGGGGCGGGACGAGGCCGTGCATCACCGAGAGGCCGGCGAGCGTCGGGATCGCCACCTTCATCAGCGGCAGACCGCTCCGGCGGGCGACCAGGATCACGACCGGGATCAGCAGCACGAGCCCGACCTCGAAGAACATCGGCAGCCCGATCAGCGCGCCGACGAAGCCCATCATCCAGGGCAGCGCGCGAGTGCTCGAGCGGGCGATGAGGGTGTCCACGATGCGGTCCGCGCCGCCCGAGTCGGCGAGGAGCTTGCCGTACATCGCGCCGAGGCCGATGAGGATGCCGACGCCGCCCATGGTGTTGCCGAACCCCAGCGCGAAGCTGGCGACCGCGTCCGCCGCCGCCAGCCCCGCGATCAGGCCCGTCGTCAGCGCTCCGATCAGCAGGGAGACGAAGGGGTGCAGCTTCAGCCAGGTGATCAGCACGACGATCACGGCGATGCCGACGACGGCGGCGAGGATCAGCTGCCCCTGCCCGGCGGTGGTGGCCGGCGCGTCCCCGGCGGCGGCGCGGAGGGCGGGGAGGAGGGTCGGTGTCATGAGCGTCCTTGGTCGAGCCGACGGCCAGCGGCCGGCTTTTGTCCGACATAACCTGCGTGTGTCCCGATCATGCCCGAAGATCGGCCGGGGCGCGACTCCGGCGATGGCAGGATGACCGCATGCCCGCGCCGACGCCCTCGCTGCACCACTCGGTGCTGGACGAGCTCGGCTCGCAGATCGTGCGCGGCGAGCTCGCGCCGGGCACCACCTTCAGCGCCGACGAGCGTGCGGAGCGGCGCGGGGTCTCCCGCTCGGTGATGCGGGAGGCGGTGCGCGTCCTCGAGACGCTCGGGCTCGTGACGTCCCGCCGCCGCGCGGGGACGCGGGTCCAGCCTCCGGAGTGCTGGAACGCCCTGGACACGCGGGTCGTCGCATGGGGACTGGACGGCCCGGACCGGCGGCGCCAGCTGCACCAGCTCAGCGAGCTCCGCCTCGGGGTGGAGCCGCTCGCGGCCCGGCTCGCCGCGGCGAACGCGACCGAGGAGCAGCGGCGGACGCTCACGGAGGCGGGCGACGCCCTCTCCACCCACTCCCGCGCAGCCGACCAGTCCGCCTACCTCGCCGCCGACACCGCCTTCCACCGCTCCCTCCTGGCCGCGTCCGGCAACCGGATGCTCGCGCAGCTGGGCGATCTGGTCGCCGAGGTCCTCGCCGGCCGCACCCGCAATGCGCTCATGCCGCGCGAGGCCGACTCCACCGCGGTGCGGCTGCACCGGGCGGTGGCCGCCGCCGTCGCCTCGGGCGACGCGGACGCTGCGGAGGCCGCGATGCGGGCGATCGTCGAGGAGTCGGACCGGGCGGTGCAGGAGAGCTGACGGGGTTGCACGCCCGCAGCGCCGCGCGCACAGTGGAGCGCATGGTCGAGGGATACACGTCCGCGCAGGTGCGGGCCGCCGAGGCTCCGCACCTGGCCCGGCGGGAGCCGCTGATGCAGCGCGCCGCCGACGGCCTCGCCCGCGAGCTGCGTCTCGTGCTCGCCGGGCGCTCCGACCGCTCCCGTCCGGCCTCGGTGCTCGTCCTGGTCGGTCCGGGCGACAACGGCGGTGACGCGCTCTACGCGGCCGCCGAGCTCTCCTCCTCCGGAACCGACGTCGTCCTCGTCCTCACGGCCGAGCGGGTGCACCGCCGGGGCCTCGCCGTGGCGCTCGACGAGGGCTGCGGGCAGGTGCCGGCCGACGACGCGCCCGGCCTCGCCGCGGCGGTGGCGCGGGCGGATGTCCTGGTCGACGGGATCCTCGGCATCGGAGCGACGGAGCCCGCGCTGCGGGGACGGCCGCGCGTCGTCGTCGAGGCGGTGCTCGACGCGCTGGAGCGGCGGGCCGAGCGCCCGGTGGTCGTCGCGGTCGACCTGCCGAGCGGCGTCCATCCCGACGACGGGTCGGTCCCCGATCCCACCGTGCTGCGCGCCGATGTGACGGTCACCTTCGGCGCGATCAAGGCCGGTCTGCTGCTGCCTCCGGGCGACTCCTACGCGGGCCGTCTGCGCCTGGTCGACATCGGCCTCGGCCCGGACCTGGCCGGAGTGGAGCCCGCGGTCCGCGAGTGAGTGAGCGGCTCAGGAGGGAGCGAGGAGGTGCGCCTTCTCGGGGTGCTGCTCGAACCACTGTCCGACGTACCAGCACATCGGCACGACGCTCCGCCCGCCGGCGGCCTCGATGTCGTCGACGGCGAAGGAGACCAGCTCCCCTGCGAGCCCGCGGCCTCGGAAGGGCGGGGTCGTGAAGGAGCGGACGAGGGAGACGCTGCCGGGCGCCTCGCGGTAGTCGAGGACGCCCACCAGGGCGCCGTCGAGGTGGAGCTCGTAGCGCGACGCGTCGTCCGCCCGGCGGAAGTCCTTGGCCATGCCTCCAGAGTAGGACGGCCCGGACGGATCAGGCCTCGTCGCCGAGCATCTCGCCGTCGACGTAGAGCCAGCGACCGTCCTCGCGCAGGAAGCGGCTGCGCTCGTGCACGAGGCCGGGGCCGGCGGGCGAGCGGTAGGAGGCGCGGAACTCGACCAGGCCCTCCTCGTCGCCCTCCCCGCCGAACGAGGTGTCGACGATCTGGAGCCGGCGCCACTGGACGTCGGGATCGAGGTCGATGCGGCGCGGCCGGGTCGAGGGGTGCCAGCTCGCGAGCAGGTAGGGAGCGCTGCCGAGGACGTTCGCGCTGTAGCGGCTGCGCATCAGGCGCTCCGCCGTCGGCGAGGGCTCCTCGCCGAGGTGGGCGGGGCGGCAGCAGTCGGCGTAGTGGCGGCGGCTTCCGCAGGGGCAGGAGTCGGCGGGATGCATCCGGCCAGTGTGGCAGGCGATGCGACGCCCCCGGCCCGCCGAGGCTCCGGCGAGCGCCGCGACTCCCCGGACCGTCCAGGTGTGCATCCCCTCCACATCCGCTCCGCCGCCTTGAGGGTGCCGCCGGATCCCGGCAACGTGGCCCCCTCATCGACCACGGACGGAAGGAACGACCCGATGCTCACGCTCACCGACAACGCCAGCACCGTCGTCAAGACCATCACCGGGCAGACCGAGACCCCCGTCGAGGGAGGCCTGCGCATCAGCGGCACCGATCTCGACGCCCGCAACTTCGCTGTCGCGGTCGCCGCGGCCCCCGAGACGACGGACGCCGTCGTGGAGCAGGACGGAGCGCGCGTGATCCTCGACGTCGCCGCCTCCGTCGCTCTCGGCGACAAGGTCCTCGACGCGCAGGTGGACGAGGGCGGCTCCGTCAGCTTCGGGATCGCTCCGCAGGGCTGACCCCGTCGACCCGGAGGCCGCCCCCACCGCAGTGCGGGAGGGCGGCCTCCGTCGTCCCCGGGATCAGGAGAGGACGTCGCGGGTGGTGAAGCGGCCGATCGCGAGCGACCCGAACACGGCGACGTAGGCGAGCTGGAGCAGCGCGTTCTCGCCGAAGGAGCTCCACGCGATCGGGTCGCGCAGGAGGTCGGCGAAGTCGAACCACCGGTCCGTCAGCAGGAACGGGTGGAGGGCGTCCAGCTGCGAGAGCGAGCCGACGATCTGCGCCGCGATGGAGACGACGACGGTGGCCGCCATGGCGCCGACCGGCACATCGGTCAGTGTCGAGATGAAGAGGCCGATCGCCGAGAGCCCGACGAGCGAGAGCGCCGCGTACACGGCGATCGCCAGGGCCCGGCCGATCGCGTCGCCGAGCGGGACGGTGCTGCCGGAGAGGAGCGTCACCGGTCCCGCCGGGAAGAGCGCCAGGCCGATCAGGATCCCGACCACCATGACGGTGAGTGCTGCGGCGAGGCAGAAGGCGAGGGAGGCGGCGAACTTCACCGCGAGCAGCCGCACGCGGCCGACGGGGCTGACCAGCAGGTAGCGCAGCGTCCCGAGCGAGGCCTCGCCCGCGATCGCGTCGCCGGCGACGACCCCGACCGTGAGCGGGAGGAACAGCGGGACGGCGACCGTGATGGCCGCGAAGCCGGTGAAGAGGCCGTTGCCGGCGATCGCTCCCACGAAGGACGGCCCGCCTCCGTCCCCGCCCGAGAGCCGCACCGCGACGGCGAGCAGGATCGGGATGGCGGCCAGGGCCGCGAGCAGCGCCCAGGTGCGGCGCCGACGGAAGAGCAGGGCGAGCTCGGAGGCGAGCAGGGACCCGATCCCTGCGCGGCGGACGGTCGCGTCAGCGCTCGACATCGAAGCCCTCCCCGGTCAGCTCGACGAAGCGCTCCTCGAGCGAGGGGCGGCGGACGGCGAACCCGCGGACGCGGACGTCGGCCCGCACGAGGTCGGCGACCAGCGTCTCGGCCTCGAGCCCGGGCGGCAGTGCGGCGACGACCAGCGGCGGATCGGCGGGGTGCGGGCCCGGCGCGGTGCGCGGCTCCAGACCCCGGGTGTGCAGGGCCACGATCGCGCGCTCGCGGTCGGGCGTCAGCAGCTCGACCGAGGCGGCGTCCCCGCGCAGCTCGTCGAGCCCGCCCTGGGCGACGAGGCGCCCGGTGCGCATGACGGCGGCGTGGGTGCAGAGCTGCTCGATCTCGGCGAGGAGGTGGCTGGAGACGAGGACGGTCGTGCCGTCCTGGTTCAGTCCGCGCACGAGAGCGCGGACCTCGCGGGTGCCCTGCGGATCGAGGCCGTTCGTGGGCTCGTCCAGCACGATCAGGTCGCGCGGCGAGAGCAGGGCGACCGCGATGCCGAGCCGCTGCTTCATGCCCAGGGAGTAGGAGCCGACCTTCTTGCGCGCCGCGGCCGAGAGACCGACGCGGGCGAGGGCCTCCTTCGCACGGGTGTCGCGGGTGCGGGACGAGGTGCCCGCCTCCGCGGCGTCGAAGCGCCGGAGGTTGGCCGCTCCGGAGAGGAACGGGTAGAAGCCCGGCCCCTCGACCAGCGCCCCCACCCGGGGCAGGACCTCGGCCGCGCGCCGGGGCATGGCCTGCCCGAGGACGGTGATGCTGCCCGCGGTCGGCGCGGCGAGGGCGAGCAGCATCCGGATCGTCGTGGTCTTGCCCGAGCCGTTCGGGCCGAGGAAGCCGAAGACGGCGCCGCGGGGAACGGCGAGGTCGAGACCGGAGACCGCCTCCTGGCGCCCGAAGCGCTTGGTGAGGCCCCGCGTCTCGACTGCGAGCTCGCCCGCCGTCACCGAGCGGAGGCCGCGTCGCGGAGCGTCTCGGCCGGGACCGCTCCGGCGAGGACGCGTCCGTCGTCGGTGACGAGGACGGTCAGCAGGGCGGAGGAGAGGATGCGGCCGCCGTCGACCGGCGTGGTGACCGCGTCGAGCGAGGAGAGCGCGTCGGCGTCACCGGCGGGCAGCTCGACGACGCTCGTCCAGCCGGAGCCCGTGGTGACGACGTCGGAGTGCCCGGTGGTGTCCGCGGCGGGCGCGTCGGAGGCGTCCGCCTCGTCGTCGACCGGAGCGGTCTGCTCCGTCACCTCGGCGCCGGCCGGGGGCGTGAAGGAGAAGAGGGACGCGTCGGGCGTCGAGAAGTCAATGCTCGTGTACGCGACGCTGAACGCGGGCGCGGTGCCCCCGCGGGCGGTCATGGCTACCCCGAGCGGGAGGCCCGTCTCGCCGTCGACCGAGACGGTCACGGAGCCCACGAGGGTGCCGCCTGCGCGGGGCGTGAGCACGAGCTCGTACGCGTCGCGCCCGGCGACGCTGACGTCCGAGCCGACCGCGACCGTGGTCGTCGGGTCGATCGCGGCGAGCAGCCGCTCGGCGGCGGACGACGGCGTCACGACCTGATCGCCCGGCGAGGCCTCGGGGGCTCCGCCCGCGGGAGGCACGAGGTGGGTGGCGGTGTTCGCGCTCGAGTCGTAGATCCAGACTCCGTCGGTCGTCGAGGCGACGACGTCGCGCTCGGCCAGCCGGTCGAGCACCTGGAGGCGCGCGCCCTTCTCGGCGTCGACGTACACGCGCGCCTGGTGCGAGCCCGTGGCGAGCTCGACGAGGGAGTCGGCGGGGTCGGCGGACGCCGAGCCGGCCGAGCCGCCGAGCGCCGAGAGGTCGGGCAGGCCGAGGTCCGAGGTCTGCCGGATCTCGCCGGAGAACGCCGTGGCGTCGCTCTCGGCGACGAAGGCGAGGAGGTCGGCGGCGGACTTCTCGGGGAGGTCTCCCGCGGCGCTCGCCGAGAGGGGGAGGGCGACGGCCGCGGCGACGACGACCGCGGGGACGACGGCGACGGGCGTCCAGCGCTTCCAGTCAATGCTCATGCCGGGAACGCTACGCCTCGAACCTCCGCGGCGGGCCCGGAACGTGCCGGTCCACAGCCTTCCGGAAGGGGGTGCGGTCGGAGACCGCGGCCGGGATGATCAGGGCATGGACCTCCCGTTCGCGCTCCCCCTCGCCCCGATGCTCGCCAAGGCCGTTCCGGCGGTGCCGGAGCAGACCGCCGTCGCGGGCGGATACTCCTACGAGCCGAAGTGGGACGGGTTCCGCGCGATCGTCTCGGTCTCCGGCGGGGAGTGCGAGATCGGGAGCCGCGGCTCCAAGCCGCTGACCCGGTACTTCCCCGAGCTCGTCGAGGCCTTCCTCCGGCTGCTCCCCGACGGCTGCGTGCTCGACGGCGAGATCGTCCTGGCGACCGGCGAGCCGGGAGCGCAGCGGCTCGACTGGGACCTGCTCTCGCAGCGCATCCATCCGGCCGCGAGCCGCGTGAGGATGCTGGCGGAGACCACCCCGGCGATGCTCGTCGCCTTCGACCTGCTCGCCGTGGACGGGCGCAGCGTGCTCGAGGAGCCGTACTCGGCGCGGCGGGAGGCGCTCGCCGCGGTGATGGCCGGCGTCCCGCATCCGCTGCACCTCGGCCGCGCCACCGACGACGAGGCCCTGGCGCGCGACTGGCTGGAGCGCTTCGAGGGCGCAGGACTGGACGGCGTCGTGGCGAAGCCCCTGGCCGCGCCCTACTCCCCCGGGAAGCGCGCCGTGCTCAAGGTCAAGCACCACCGCACGGCCGACGTGATCGCGATCGGGTACCGCGAGCACGCCTCCAAGCCGGGCGTGGGCTCGATCCTGCTCGGCCTGCACGGCGACGACGGAGAGGTCCGCCAGGTCGGCGGGGCCTCGGCCTTCAGCGACGAGCGTCGCGTGCAGCTGCTGGAGGAGCTCGCACCCGCGGTCGAGCGCGACGCGGGGGGAGCGCCGGTGCGCGGCGAGGGCGAGCGGAGCCGGTTCTCGAGCGGCCGCGACACCTCCTTCGTGCGCCTGCGTCCCGAGCTCGTGCTCGAGGTCCGCTACGACCAGCGCGAGGGCGACCGCTTCCGGCACACCGTGCAGTTCGAGCGCTGGCGCCCGGACCGCGACGCCGCCTCCTGCACCATGGAGCAGCTGGAGCAGCCGACCGCGTACGACCTCGGCGACGTCCTCGGCTAGGCCTTCTTCGCGCGGCTGGGCTGCACGCGGGGCGGCTCGCCCGGCATCTTGGGGAAGTCGGGCGGGAACGGCAGCTCGCCGAGGCCGGCGGCGACATCGCGCTCCCACCAGCCGAGCAGGGCGTCGAGGCGGCCGGGGGCGTCGTGCATCCGGGCCCACGGATCACCGCGCTCGGCGAGGCGCGCCGGGACCGTGCGGATCGTGAAGGCCCGCGGGTCGACGCCGTCGAGCTCGTCCCAGTCCAGCGGAGTGGAGACGGGAGCGTGCGCGAGCGGCCGCGGGCTGTAGGCACCGGCGATCGTCCGGTCGCGGTTGGCCTGGTTGAAGTCGACGAAGATCCGCTCGCCGCGCTCCTCCTTCCACCACGCCGTCGTGACCTGCTCGGGCATCCGCCGCTCCAGCTCGCGCGCCGCGGCGATCACCGCGTGGCGGACGTCGAGGAACTCGTGCTCGGCGACGATCGGCGCGAAGACGTGCAGGCCGCGGTTGCCGGACGTCTTCACGAACGGGTCGAGGCCGGCCTCCCGCAGGACCTCCCGCAGCGCGTGCGCGGCGACGACCGCGTCGGCGACGTCGGTGCCGGGCTGCGGGTCGAGGTCGATCCGGAGCTGGTCGGGCAGGTCGGGCGCATCGGCGCGGGACGCCCACGGGTGGAAGACGACGGTGTTCATCTGCGCCGCCCAGACGGCGGCCGCGGGCTCGTCGATCACGAGCTGCGGATGCACCCGCCCGCTCGGGTACGTCACCGGGACGGACCGGACGTACTCGGGCGCGCCCTTGGGCGGGTTCTTCGAGAAGAACTGCTCGCCCTCGATCCCAGAGGAGAACCGCTGCAGCGAGACGGGGCGGCCGCCGTTCGCCGCGACGAACGGCTCGCCGACGGCGATCAGGTACTCCGCGACCTCGCGCTTGGTGATGCCCGGCTCCGGGAAGAGCACTCGCTCGGGGCTCGAGATCCGCACCTCCCGGTCGCCGTGCGGTCCGGGGACGGTGAGGACGACGGCGTCGCTGCTGGGCATCTGCTGAGGCTAGCCCGCGGCGCCGCCCGGCGACAGGGGTCCGCCGGGGCGCCGCCGCAGCCGGATCGGGCCCTTCGCCCGCGAGGGGTCGACGACCTGTCCGCCCTGCACGATGTCGATCTCGCCCCGGTCGACCAGGCGGCGCGCGGCCCGGCGCACGGGCTCCATCAGCGGCCGCCACTCCTCGCCGCCGACCCGGCGCGCGACCTCGGACGGGCACGCCGTCGACGACGCCGCTCGCGCGAGCAGGACGGTGCGGATCTCCTCCTCGAGCCGCGCCTCCTCCGGTCCGACTCCGCGACGGCGGCAGGCGTCCGAGCAGTAGCGGACGTCCTCCCAGTCCCGTGCCCACTTCGCGCGCCACTCGATCTCGCGACCGCAGGAGGCGCAGGTCTTGCTCTCGGGATGCGCGGTGGACGTGCGCTGACGGTGGGCCATGCCCTCGAGTCTGCGCGCAGACCGCGGCCGCGGCGACGGGTTGCGCTGAGGGCGAGCGACGGGCGCGCGGAGGCCGGCGCCGACGACGGGCACCCGATCCGGCGTGATCGGGAACAGGGAGCGGCGGATCGGCGTTCCCCGAGGTGGCGGCGTCATACTCCGCAATGGGGCGGCCCTCCCCCGGCCGGTGCGCCAGTCTGGAGGAGCCGTGCTGCGGCGCGACGGCGGGCAACCACCCCGTGCCGCACCCTCGATCGATCAGGAGTCTCCGATGAGCCGCGAGAACCTCGCCACCACCCCGGACCGCGAGCCGGAGCACCGCGCCTTCGCCGGACTCTCCCCAGAGGACTTCAAGCTCGCGTTCCGCAACCACGCCGCCGGAGTCGCGCTGATCACCGCAGACCCGGGCACCGGCCCGGTCGCCCTGACCGCGACCTCCGTCTTCTCGGTGAGCGCCGAGCCGCCGCTGTTCGTCTTCTCGCTCTCGTCCGCCTCGTCCAGCTCTCCGGCCATCCAGGCGTCCGAGACGCTGGTCGTGCACCTGCTCGGGGCGGAGCAGCTCGACCTGGCGCGTCTGGGCTCGACCAGCGGCATCGACCGCTTCGCCGACACGTCGCTCTGGTCGCGGCTGCCCACGGGCGAGCCGTTCTTCCCGGGCGCCGCCGCCTGGATCCGCGGCACGGTGATCAACCGCATGGAGGCGGGATCGTCCACGATCGTCGCCGTGCACGCCCTCGAGGCCCACGTGCCCGAGGACTCCGAGACCACGGCGCCGCTCGTCTACCACAACCGCACCTGGCACCACCTCGGCGAGCACTCCCGCCTCAGCTGAGCTCCGCGGGCGCTCCGGAGCAGGCGGTTCAGGCCTCCGGGCCGGTCGCCACCGTCCGGCCCGGCGTGCTCGACCACTGCGACCAGGAGCCCGGGTAGAGCGCCGGCGCGAAGCCCGCGAGCGTGAGCGCGACGACGTCGACCGCGGCCGAGACGCCGCTGCCGCAGTACACGCCGACGGGGGCGTGCTCCCGCACGCCGAGCGCCTCGAATCCGGCGCGCAGGTCGGAGGCGGGCCGGAACCGCCCCTCGGAGTCGAGCGCCGCGGACGCCGGAGCGTTCCGAGCGCCGGGGATGTGGCCCGCCCGCGGGTCGATCGGCTCGACCTCGCCGCGGTACCGCTCAGGCGCGCGGGCGTCGAGCAGGACGCCCGCCGAGGGCAGCGCCGCCGCCTCGTCGATGTCCAGCACCGGGAGCCGACCGTAGGCCAGCTCGACGTCGCCCCGCTCGCGCGGGACGTCGCCCGTCTCGAGCTCCCGCCCCGAGCGGATCCAGCCGGCGAGCGACCCGTCGAGCAGGCGGACGTCCTCCACTCCCGTCGCCCGCAGCAGCCACCAGGCCCGCGCGGCCGGGACGCTACGCGCGTCGTCGTACACGACGACGGACCGGCCCCGGCGGAGCCCCCAGCCGCGCGCCGCCTCCTGCAGCACCTCGATCGGAGGCAGCGGGTGGCGCCCCTCCTCCGGCTCGCCGTGGGCGGCCAGCTCGTGATCGAGGTCGACGTGCACCGCGCCGGGCAGGTGGCCCGCGAGGTACTCCGGGCGGCCGTCGGGCCGGTCGAGGCGCCAGCGCACGTCGAGGACGAGCGGCGGCTCGGTGGAGGCCATGAGCTCGGCGAGCTCGTCAGGGGTGACCAGCAGGCTCTCGCGGCTGGAGGGGGTCGTCGGGGTCATGGCGTCCTTCCGATCCGCGTCGTCGGCGGAGTCCTGCCCCAGCATGCCGGGTCACCCGGCGGCGCGGGAGCTCGGGCGGCAGCGGAGCATCAGTGCGCAAGGCGCCTTGTCGATGGTCGTCCGCCGGAGAGCCTCTCGCGCAGGCGGGTCGTCTTCGCCACTCGGTACCCGCGAGCGTGGCCCGGAGGCCTGCAGGGGACCGCTCGGGCCTGAGAGCGGAGGGCGGCGGCTCTCGTCGTCCGAGGACGGCCGAAGGCCCGCCCTCCGGCAGAGCGGGGCGGGCCTTCGTACACGATCGAATGCGATCTCGGAGTGTCAGTACGGGTAGTCCTCGCAGGCGACACCGTTCGGAGGACGGTTCTCGTCGAGTCGGGCGAAGTCGCCGTACCACTGCGCCCAGTACTCCAGGAACGCCTGCGCCTCCTGCTGGCTGCTGAAGTCTCGGCAGTCCCGATCGGCGGGACGCGGGGGCGGATTGCCGCCGGGCGCCGGTGCCGGCGCCGGTGCCGCGGCCTGCGCGCTCGCCCAGAGTGCGCGGCCCTGCGGCGAGTAGATCACCAGATTGCCGTCGTTCTGCATGACCATCCGGGAGCCCGGGCTGCCCGCCGTACCGGACTGCCAGCGCGCTCCGCCGGAGCCCGCGTAGACCACGGCGTTGCCGTCGGACTGCATCTCGAGCCGGTTGCCGCCTCCGGACGTGCCGGCCGCCCAGCGGGCCGAGCCGCGCGAGTAGACGACGAGGTTGCCGTCGCCCTGCATGACCGCCTCGCTCCCTCCGTCTGAGGAGCGCAGCAGCTGTCCGGAGGTGAGCCGGCTCCCGGAGGAGAGGGTATCCCGGACGGCGGGCGCGGGCGGCGCCGGAGGGGTGTCGCTCGCCCACAGCGCGCGGCCCGAGGCGGAGTAGACGACCAGGTTGCCGTCGTTCTGCATCTGCAGGCGGGATCCCGGATTGCCCGCCGTACCCGAGGCCCACAGGGGTCGGCCCGAGGCGGAGGTGACCACGGCGTTGCCGTCCGACTGCATCGAGAGCGTCTCGCCCTCGCCCTGGGTGCCGGCGCCCCATCGGACGTCCCCCCGCGAGTAGACCGCGAGATTGCCGTCGCCCTGCAGGGAGGCGCGCGACCGGCCGTCCGGCGAGGTGAGCTGCTGTCCCCGGCTGAGCCGCGAGCCGGAGGAGAGGACGTCTCGGATCTCGGGCGCGCGCGAGGTCGAGCTCGCCCAGAGCGGCCGTCCGGAGGCGGCGGTGATCACCAGGTTGCCGTCGTTCTGCATCCGCATCCGCGCGCCCGGGTTCCCGGGCGTTCCCGCCTGCCAGCGCACGCCGGACCCGGGGGCCGAGACCACCGCGTTCCCGTCGGTCTGCATCGCGAGGCGGTTGCCCGCTCCGGAGGTGACGGAGCTCCAGCGCGGCGATCCGTCCACGTAGACGACGAGATTGCCGTCGCTCTGCATCGCGGCGCGCGAGCGGCCGTCGGAGGCGGTCAGCTGCTGTCCCGGAGAGAGCTCGCGCCCGCTGTCGAGGACGTCGGCGATCGGCTCCGGCTCGGGCTCCTGCTCATCGGCCGAGGACCAGGCCGTGTCCCCGTTCGGGCGGACGACCACGAGCTGCCCGTCGTCCTGGATGAGGGCGAGCGCGCCCGTCTCTCCCACGGTCCCGGACGCCCAGACGGGCGTGCCGGAGCCGGTCACGACGACGAGGTTGCCGTCCTCCTGCATCCGCACCGTGGTCGCTCCTGTGCCCTGGGTCCTGGTGCTCCAGACGGGGCGGCGCCCGGCGTCGTAGATCACGGCGTTGCCGTCCGCCTGCATCTCGAAGCTCGCGGAGTCTCCGTTCGAGAAGATGCGCTCGCCCGCGTCGAGCGAGTCGCCGCCGAGGAGGGCGTTCGTGTAGGTCTGCGATCCGCGCGCCTCGGCGGGCGGAGTCTCCCCCGGGACGAAGGCGGTCGGAGTCTCGGCGACGGCCTGCGTCGCGAGGGCGGACGGCGCCAGAGCGGCGGAACCGCCCGCGGCGAGCAGGCAGGCGAGGGCCATCGCCGCGAGGCGATGAGGAGGTCGTGGCACGGAGAGCCCTTTCGGAGGCGGCGGCGGCGGAAGCCGGGGTCGAGCGGAGCCTGGCACGCGCTCGCCACGGCCGTCCATCCGGGCCGCGCGGAACCACTCAGCCGGAGCGGGCGATCCGCGCCGGCTGCGCGGGCGCCGCGTCCGGACCACGGAGCCTCCGGCCGGCTCGCGCGCCCCGGTCGGGGGCGGCGGCGATCGACGCGGATCGACGGAGGACGTGCTCCCACGGCCGGAGCGCACCCCGCGCGGGCGCCCCGGGAGGCGGCTCGGACCTCCCGCGGCGCGGAGGAGGTCCCCGTTCCTCCTAAAATCGGAGGCATGTCGAAAGTGTTGAGCAGTCTGCCCGTGGGCGAGCGTGTCGGAATCGCATTCTCGGGAGGCCTCGACACATCCGTCGCCGTCGCCTGGATGCGCGAGAAGGGCGCGGTGCCCTGCACGTACACGGCCGACATCGGCCAGTACGACGAGCCCGACATCGAGAGCGTCCCGTCCCGCGCGGCCCAGTACGGCGCCGAGATCTCGCGCCTCGTCGACGCGAAGAGCGCGCTGGTCGAGGAGGGGCTCGTCGCCCTGCAGTGCGGAGCCTTCCACATCCGCTCCGGCGGCAAGACCTACTTCAACACCACCCCCCTCGGCCGCGCCGTGACCGGAACCCTCCTCGTCCGCGCCATGCGCGAGGACGGCGTCGACATCTGGGGCGACGGCTCGACCTACAAGGGCAACGACATCGAGCGGTTCTACCGCTACGGCCTGCTCGCCAACCCCCGCCTGCGCATCTACAAGCCCTGGCTCGACGTGCAGTTCGTCAACGAGCTCGGCGGCCGCACCGAGATGTCGGAGTGGCTGGTCGCCCGCGGCTTCCCCTACCGCGACGCCACCGAGAAGGCCTACTCGACCGACGCCAACATCTGGGGCGCCACCCACGAGGCCAAGCGCCTCGAGGAGCTCTCCAGCGGCCTCGAGCTCGTCGAGCCGATCATGGGTGTCGCGTCGTGGCGCGACGAGGTCGAGATCGCCTCCGAGGTCGTCTCGGTGCGCTTCGAGGCCGGCCGCCCCGTCGCGCTGAACGGCGTCGAGTTCTCGGACGCCGTCGCGCTCGTGCTCGAGGCGAACGCGATCGGCGGACGCCACGGACTCGGCGTCTCGGACCAGATCGAGAACCGGATCATCGAGGCCAAGAGCCGCGGCATCTACGAGGCCCCCGGCATGGCGCTGCTGCACATCGCCTACGAGCGCCTGCTGAACGCGATCCACAACGAGGACACTGTCGCCCAGTACCACTCGGAGGGCCGCCGTCTCGGCCGCCTGATGTACGAGGGCCGCTGGCTCGACCCGCAGTCGCTGATGCTGCGCGAGTCCATCCAGCGCTGGGTCGGCTCGGCCGTCTCCGGGGAGGTCACCCTGCGCCTGCGTCGCGGCGACGACTACACGATCCTCGACACGACGGGCCCCGCGCTGAGCTACCACCCCGACAAGCTCTCGATGGAGCGGGTCGGCGACGCCGCCTTCGGCCCCGAGGACCGCATCGGGCAGCTCACGATGCGCAACCTCGACATCGCCGACTCCCGCTCGCGGCTCGAGCAGTACGCGGCCGCCGGCCTCGTCGGCGGTCCGACCGCCGAGCTCGTCGGCGAGCTCGAGATCGGCGAGGCCGACGCGATCACCGAGGGCGGCGGCTCCGCAGCGGCCGATGCGCTCGGACGCGCCACCGACCTGGCCTCGGAGGGTGCGGCGTTCGACGCCGGCACCGACTGACCCCGCCCGTCCGACGCCCCCGCGCGCATCCGTCCCATCGGGACGCGAGGCGCACGGGGGCGTCGTGCTGTGCGGGCCGACCCGGCGCGCCGGCTGCGAGGGCGGGCCCGGCGCGAGAGCGGTGCTCCGGCGTTCGTCGCGCCGGCCGTCAGGGCGCGGAGGATCGGACGAGCGCGAGCGCGGCGTCCACGGTGGCGAGCGACTGCGCCGGATCGACGCGGGCCAGCACGAGCGCGGCCACCAGGAGCGACACGAGGACGTCCGCCTGAGCCGACGCCCACGCCTGCGCGTCGGGCCAGCGGGCCAGCGCTCCGGCGCGCAGTGCGCCCAGCAGCTCGGCCCGGTAGTCGGCGATCACCTCGCGCACGGCGTCGTCGCGTGCGATCGGCGCGCCCGCGGCGTTGAGCAGCAGGCAGCCGCTCCTCGCGGAGAGCGTGCGGGAGTCGGCGAGCGCCGCCCGCAGCCCGGCGAAGTACTCCTCGAGCGCCGTCGGCGACGCCCCTCGCGGATCGACGAGCGGGGCGAGCCGGGGCCGCACCACCTCGTCGAGGTAGCTCTGCACGGCAGCGTCGAAGAGCCCGCGCTTGCTGCCGAAGGCGTGGTAGAGGCTGGAGCGGCGCAGTCCGGTCGCGGACTCCAGGTCCGGGAGCGACGCCTCCTCGAAGCCGCTCTCCCAGAAGACGGCGCGGGCGGCGCGGACGACCTGCTCGGTGTCGAAGCCCTGCGTGCGACCCACGGTGCTCCTCCTGAGGGGTGACAGCTGCGGCGCCGCACTGGCGCGGACCGCTCGCTCCAGTATATTGTGGACTGGTCGTTACACAATCGGTGCGGAGCCCTCCGCATCACGACCATCGCCTGGAGGCCCGCCGTGATCGTTCTCGGACTGGTGCTCGCCGCTCTCGCCGCGGCGCTGCACGTCTACATCTTCGTGCTCGAGTCGGTCCTCTGGACGACCTCGCGCGCCCGATCGACGTTCGGCACGACCGCCGGCGAGGCGGAGGCGACGAAGGAGATGGCCTACAACCAGGGCTTCTACAACCTCTTCCTCGCCGTCGTCACCGTGGCGGGCATCGTCGCCGTCGCGATCGGCGCCACCGCCGTCGGCGCGGCCCTCGTGTTCGCCGGCGCCGGATCGATGGTCGCCGCAGCACTCGTCCTGCTCCTCTCCGCTCCGACCAAGCGCCGCGCCGCGCTGACCCAGATGACCCCGGGTCTGCTCGCGGTGATCGCTCTCGCCGTCGGCCTCGCACTCTGATCCCCTCCGCTCCACCACCACGAAAGGTCCTATGAGCACCGTCACCAGCACCCAGATCCAGCTCGTCCGCCGCCCCGACGGCTGGCCCGTCGCCGAGGACTTCCGGACCGCGACCGTCGAGTACGGCGATCCGGCCGCGGGCGAGATCCGCGTCGAGAACGCCTTCCTCTCGGTCGACCCCTACATGCGCGGCCGCATGAACGACGTGAAGAGCTACACCCCGCCCTTCGCCCTCGGCGAGACCATGACCGGCGGTGCCGTCGGCCGGGTGACCGTCTCCGACGACCCCGCGTTCCCCGTCGGCAGCGCGGTCCTGCACCAGCTCGGCTGGCGCGACGTCGTGCAGGCCGAGTCGTCGCAGTTCCGCGTCGTCCCCGAGATCCCCGGAGTGCCGCTCTCGCTCCGCCTCGGCATCCTCGGGATGACCGGACTCACCGCGTACGTCGGGCTCACCGCCATCGCGGGCATGAAGGAGGGCGACACCGTCTTCGTCTCGGGCGCCGCGGGAGCCGTCGGCTCGGCCGCCGGTCAGATCGCGCGCCTCCTCGGAGCCGAGCGGGTCGTCGGATCCGCGGGTTCGGCCGAGAAGGTCGCCCTGCTGACCGAGAAGTACGGCTACGACGCCGCCTTCGACTACCACTCCGGCCCGGTCCGCGAGCAGCTGGCCGAGGCCGCGCCCGACGGGATCGACGTGTACTTCGACAACGTCGGCGGCGACCACCTCGAAGCGGCCCTCGACGCCTTCCGCGACGGCGGGCGCGCGGCGCTCTGCGGAGCGATCGCCGGCTACAACAGCACCGAGAAGACGCCCGGCCCCGACAACATGGCGAACATCATCACCCGCGGTCTCACGCTGCGCGGATTCACGCTGTCCGGCTACCTCGACCACGCGCCGGAGTTCAACCGGCTGATGGCCGGCTGGTTCGCCGACGGAGAGATCGCCTACGACGAGACCGTCGTCGACGGCATCGACCACGCCGTGGACGCGTTCCTCTCGATGATGCGCGGCGGCAACACCGGGAAGATGGTCGTCCGCGTCTAGCGCCGACCCCGGTGCGGCGGGCGCGGGGAGGGGCACCTCCGGACGCCCGCCGCATCCGTCCTCCGCCTCCCTGACCGGGACCTCCGAGAATGCTCGCGGATCCGCGGGGCCGATCGGTCCGGGCGGTGGCAGACTGCGGACATGAGCACGTTCTCGCACCGGACCGGCGCCTCCGCGCTGGCAGCAGCAGCACTCGTCCTCGTCCTCTCCGGCTGCGCGGGCAACGGCGGAGCCCCGTCCGCGCGGACGCCGCTCCCGACACCGACCGCGACCGCGACCCCGACGTCTTCGCCGACTCCCGCTCCGACGCCGACTCCCACCGTGACCGTGACGGTCACGGCGACCCCCGAGCCCTCGTCGACCGGTTCTCCCGCCGCGGATCCGGCGGCGGCGCGCTGCACGGGCTCCGACCTGACGATGGAGTACCGCCCCGACCCCGACGCGTCGGGTGCCGGGAACAGCGCCTTCGACCTCGTGCTCACCAGCACCTCCTCCTCGGACTGCGCTCTCGCGGGCATCCCCGGCGTCTACGCGACCGACGCCGACGGGAACCGGATCAGCGCGGTCGCCGACGCGTCCGGCCCGAACCCCGATGCTCCCGTGATCCTCGTCCCCGGCACCCGGGCGGACGTCCGGGTCGCCTGGCACTCCCCCGGCGCCTACGGCTGCGCGGTCGGGACCTCCGCGTTCCTCGTCGCCGAGGTCCTCGACGCCCCGGACGGCGCGGTCCGCGCCCCCGCCGAGCTCCAGGTGTGCACCGACGGCACCGTGATGATGGACGCGTCCGCCTACACGCTGCTCTGAGCCCTCGCCGAGCGCGCACGCCTCCTGCGCGGCCCGCTCACCGGGCGCGACCCCTTGACCGGGCGCGGCGCAGCCGGGACCCTCGCACTACACGTCCCCACCCCACCCCGGAGGTCACCATGAAGGTCGGCTCACTCGTTCTCCGTCTCGCCGTCGGCGGGCTCTTCGTCGGACACGGTCTACAGAAGCTGCGGGGCTCGTTCGACGGCCCCGGCCTCGACGGCACCGAGCAGATGATGTCGAGCCTGGAGATGCACCCGGCCCGGCGCAACGCCGTCGCCGCAGCGGTGACCGAGACGGCCGGAGGCGCCGCTCTCGCTCTCGGCGCCGCGACTCCGCTCGCCGCCGCCGGACTCGTCGCCACGATGGTCACCGCCGTGCGCAAGGTGCACTGGAGCAACGGCCTGTGGAACGCGGGCGGCGGGTGGGAGTACAACGCCGTCCTCGTCGCGGCGACGGCCGCGATCGTCGCGGACGGCCCCGGCGCGCTCTCGTTCGACGCCCTGTTCGGCAAGCGCAAGTGGGGAGCCGGCTGGGCGCTGTTCGCCCTGATCGGCGGAGCGGCTGCGTCGACCGCCCTGATCGAGGCCGGGCGGCGCGCCGCGCCGGTCGGAGCGGGCACCTCCGGCTCCGACGACGGCGGGTCGGACGACGACGGCGCCGACTCGACCGCCTCGTAGCCCCGCTCCGCCGCACTGTGCGGGCGCGGTAGCGTCGGAGGCGTGACCGAGACACGCGCCTCCGACTCCGACCGCCCCGAGACCGACGCGCTCGCCCTCTGGCTCGCGGCGGTCGAGCGCCTCGACGCTCAGGACGACCCAGACGGCGTCGTCGAGCGGATGCGCGTCCTCGCAGCCCGCTACCCGGGACACGACGGAGTCGCCGCTTTCGAGCTGGGCGGCGCCCTCGACAGCGCGGGACACGAGGCGGAGGCGGCGGTCGAGTACGAGCGCGCCCTCGCAGCCGGCCTGGATGACGAGCGGCGGGCGCGGTTGACGATCCAGTACGCCTCGACACTCCGGAACCTCGGCCGCACCGACGAGGCGATCGACCTCCTCGCCGGCGCCGCCGCGCACCCCGCGGTGGGCTCCGCGCGGGAGGTGTTCCTCGCGCTCGCCCTGCACAGCGCCGGGCGCGTCGACGAGGCCCTGCGGATCGCGCTGGAGGCGCTTGCTCCGGGGCTCCCCCGGTACCAGCGCTCCGTCCGCGCCTACGCCGCCGCCCTCACCGACCCCGAGCAGTAGCGCGGACGGCTCCTCCGCCCGGAGGCTCGGCGCGGCGAGCGCTGAGCCTCCATGGGCGCCGACTCAGTCCTCGAGCAGGATCGCGTCGATCTGCCCCATCGCCTGGCGGAGTCCCTCCTCCATGCCCATCTGGACCATCTGCTCGAGCTGCTCGACCGACTCGAAACGGCTGCTGAGGACCATCCGCGTGCGCCCCGGCTCGATCTCGTCGAGGGTGACCGTGGCCCGGGTGATCCCCAGCGCGTCGACCGGGTCGCCGCGCTCGTCGGCGAAGCCGTCCTCGAACTCGAACCGCGTCGGCTCCTCCACCCGGGTCACGCGCCACCAGCCGCGCGCCTGCTCGCCGTCCGGTCCCGTCATGACGTAGGCGCTCCGTCCGCCCTCGACCGGCTCGTGCCGCTCGAAGGTCGCCGGCCAGGTCGGCGGCCCCCACCAGCGCTCGAGGCGGCGCGGATCCGTCCAGAGGAGCCAGACGCGCTCGATCCCCGCGTCGAACTCGGCGGTCACGGTCAGGGTCAGTTCCTCGATGTCCTTCACGGACTGCAGCACGCTCATCGCGCCTCTCCCTCCAGCAGATCCCGCGCGCCGGTCGGCTCGCGGGTGTCACTCCTCGTCGAGGAGGTCCGACATGCGGTCGATCCTCCCCGCCCACAGCTGCTCGTAGGCGTCGAGCAGGCGCGACGCCCGCCGCACTGCGGCGACCTCGCCCTGCACCAGCTGCTCCCGCCCCCTCCTCCGCTTGCGGACGAGTGCCGCCCGCTCGAGGACGGCCACGTGCTTCTGCACCGCCGCGAACGACATCTCGTAGCGCGCCGCGAGTGCGGAGACGGACTGCTCGCCGACCAGCACCCGGGCGACGATGTCGCGGCGGGTGCTGTCGGCCAGCGCCCGGAAGAGCAGGTCGATGTCGGCGTCCATTCGTACAACCATGTGGTTGCACATTAGGGCCGTCCCCTCCCCCGCGCAAGAGCATCCGTCTCCGAGGCGAGCGCACCGACCGGCGCCCGACCTCAGGCGCTCGCGGCATCGAGGGCCTCGGCAGCGGCCGCGAGCACCCAGTCCGGCAGGGGGCGGGCCGCGAACAGCGAGGCGTAGAGCCGGGCCATCGAGTCGTCGGGGTCGAGCCGCAGCGCCTCGTCGAGGTGGAGCCCCGCGAGGCTCGAGACTCCCCTCGCCCACCAGCACCACGCGAGAACGGTGAGCACGGAGGAGCGCGCCTCCTCCGGCGCCAGCGCGGCGGCGCGGGCGAGGAGCCCGGTCGCCCGCGCCAGACGGCCGCGCTCCGGAGCACGCCCGCTGCCGAGCAGCAGGGCCGACAGCTCGAGGTCGTGGTCGTCGTCCGTTCCGGCGCGGGCGTCGTCCACCGCGCCGGGCGGCACTCCCACTCCTGCCTGCGGGCTCCGCGCGATCTGCACGGTCACCCGGTCGCGGAGGGGCGGCGACTGCAGGGTCCGCACGATCAGTCCTTCGCGGCGGACGTCCCGCGGTCCGCTGAGCCAGCGCTCGACGAGCCGTTCCGTGTCGCCGACCAGGGGCGGCCGGCGGAGCACCTCCGCGACGAGCGCGCGATCCTCCTCGGCGACCGGCGGCAGCACGGAGAGCGCGTCGATGTCCAGTGGCTCGTCGGCCACCGCTCGGGCGAGGACGCCGGTCTCGCTCCGCTCGATCTCGAGGAGCGGACGTGGCCTGCGGCACTCCTCGGCGTCCGTGTAGCGCCCCCATCCGTCGGCGGCGATGCAGGCCACGGCGATGATGTCCAGGCGCATGCGCTCCAGGCGCCGGAGCACCGCGTGGCCGAGGTCGAGATGCGGGATCCCCCGCTCCTCGGCGTAGCCCGCACGGGTGCAGACCACCACCAGCACACCGGTGGCCCGCGGCATCGTCTCCATCATGGCCGCGCAGCCGCCCGCCAGCGCCTCCGCCTCCATCCCGCGCAGCGTCTCCGGGAGCGGGATCCGGAAGCCTCCCCCGGCGCGCGTGCCGAGGAACGGCACCACCACGACGGACTCCTCCGGACGGATGCCGATGATGGAGGGGACGGCCGCCAGGAGGTCCTGGATCGCGCTCGCCCGCAGGACTTCGGGATCGCGGCGGCGGGACGGAGGAGCAGGGGTTCGCTGTGTGGATGTCATGTCCGACACCCTGCTCGCGTCGCCGGCGGCGCGAGATCCCGCCGGCCCGGACCGGGGAGAACCGGAGCGGATCGGCGCCTGTGGAGGAGCGCCCGGGGCCGGCGGCTCAGCCGGCCGCGGGAGCCCGCAGCACCTTCGCCATCGGCCGTCCCTTCGCGATCTCGTCGATCAGCTTGTCGAGGTACCGGATGCGCTGCATCAGCGGATCCTCGATCGTCTCGACCCGCACGCCGCAGATCACCCCAGTGATCGCCGAGGCCTCCGGAGGCAGGCGCGCCGCCGCGAAGAACTCCTCGAAGGTCGTCCTGCTCTCGAGGTGCCGGGCCAGCTCCTCGTCCGAGAAGCCGGTGAGCCAGCGGACCGCCTCGTCGACCTCCTCCCTCGTCCGGCCCTTGCGCTCCGCCTTCGCCACGTAGAGGGGGTGCACGTCGGCGAACGCCACGGAGAAGATCCTGCTCATGGCCGGGAAGCGTACTCGCGCGACGCCCGGCGCGGCAGAGGCGCCCGCCCCGCTATCCTCCCCAGTGGCCCTCGCGCCTCCACCCCGCAGCCCACAGAGAGAACCACCGTGAGCCTCCTCCGCACCAAGTCCGTCGAGCAGTCGATCGCCGACACCGATGAGCCCGAGTACAAGCTCAAGAAGTCGCTGACCGCGCTCGATCTCACGGTCTTCGGCGTCGGAGTCGTCATCGGCGCCGGCATCTTCACCCTCACCGGCCGCGCCGCCCACGACATCGCCGGACCGGCGATCGTCCTGAGCTTCGTCGTCGCCGCCTTCGCCTGCGCCCTCGCGGCCATGTGCTACGCCGAGTTCGCCTCCACGGTCCCGGTGTCGGGCTCCGCCTACACCTTCTCCTATGCCTCCCTCGGCGAGCTCTTCGCCTGGATCATCGGCTGGGACCTGATCCTCGAGCTGTTCCTCGGAGCGAGCGTGGTCGCGCAGGGGTGGAGCGCGTACCTCGGGTCGCTGCTGCAGCAGCTGGGAGTGACCCTCCCGCCGGCGCTGACCTACGGCGGCGTGGTCGACGTGCCGGCGATCCTGCTCGTCCTCGTGCTCGGCGCGCTGATGACCTTCGGGATCAAGGAATCGCTGCGCGTCAACCTGGTGCTCGTCGCGATCAAGCTGTTCATTGTCCTGTTCGTCATCATCGCGGGCCTGCAGTTCGTGAACACCGCCAACTACACCCCGTTCGTCCCCGCCGCCGAGCCCTCGCAGTCCGCGTCCGGTCTGACCCAGCCGCTGCTCCAGTTCCTCTCGGGCATCGAGCCGGCCACGTTCGGGGTCGGCGGCATCATCGCCGGCGCCTCCCTGGTGTTCTTCGCCTACATCGGGTTCGACGTCGTCGCGACGACCGCGGAGGAGACCCGCCGCCCCCAGCGCGACCTGCCCATCGGCATCATCGCCTCGCTGATCATCTGCACGGTCCTGTACTGCGCCGTCGCCCTCGTCGTGACCGGCATGGTCCCCTACCGCGAGCTCGACCCGTCGGCCGCGCTCGCCAACGCGTTCGCCTACCACGGGCAGACCTGGATGGCGACGGTCATCTCGGCCGGCGCCGTCGCCGGTCTGACCACCGTCGTGCTGACGCTGCTGATCGGAGCGACGCGCATCATCTTCGCGATGGCGCGCGACGGACTCCTCCCCCGGCGCCTGGCCACCGTCCACCCGCGCCTGCGCACGCCGTGGTTCACCTCCGTGGTCGTGACCATCGTCGTCGCGCTGCTCGCCGGGCTCACTCCGATCGGCGTGCTCGAGGAGATGGTCAACATCGGCACGCTCTCGGCGTTCGTGCTGGTCTCGGTCGGCGTCGTGGTGCTGCGCCGCAAGCGGCCCGATTTGAAGCGCGGCTTCCGGGTCCCGCTGAACCCGTGGCTCCCGCTGCTCTCGGCCCTGATCTGCACCTACCTGATGCTCAACCTCTCGATCGAGACCTGGCTGCGCTTCCTGATCTGGCTGGCCGTGGGCTTCGCGATCTACTTCGCCTACTCGCGCAGCCACGCGAAGATCGGCGAGCAGCCCTAGGGGGCCAGGCCCACCTTCGGCCTGGCCCAGGAGCGTCCGCGCGTGTCCTTGAGGATGTCGTACTCCACCTCGACGTGCGGCTCGATCGCGCTGTACTTGTCGTTCGGGGCACCGATCACGAGCTGGAAGCCGAGACCGCGCCACGCACCGATCGCCCGCTTGGTGAAGTGGGCGTCGGCCTTGATCAGCGCCTCGTCCATGAAGACCGGGGCGTACCGGGGACGGTCGGCTCCCGCGTCGCCGAGCTGGTAGCGCAGCGCTGCCCCGACGATGAAGGCGATCAGCTCCTGCGACTCCCCGCCGGACTTCTCACCGATGTGGTCGTACAGCGCCACGTGCGCTCGGGTGACGGCGTCCACGCGCTCGGCGCTGACCCGGACGTGGTTGCGGACGTCGACGAGGTCGCCGAAGTCGGGCGCGGTGCGCCGCAGCCGCTGGATGAGCCGGGACATCCGCCGGTAGACCTGCTCGCGCTCCTCCTCCGCGGACACGGCCTGGATCTGCGCGCGCACCTCGCGGAGCTCGCGGCGGAAGCGACGGCGCACCTCCGACTGGTTCTCGCGCGTCGTGATCTGCAGGCGGTGGCCGTCGTCGTAGAACGGCAGATCCTGCATGATCACGTTGATCGGCTCGATCCGCTCGCGGATCTCCCGCAGCGAGCGGCCGAGCGTGGAGTCGAAGCTCGTGAGGTCGTTGCCGGAGAGCGTGAGCAGGCTGTCGCGCCACTCGGTCTCGAGCCGGTGCAGGCCGCTGGTCTCGAGGGCGTCGAGCAGCCGCTCGAAGTCGCCCGCGGACGCCTCGGGGTCCGCGAGCAGGTTGGGATTCGGCCAGCGGTCGAGGAAGCCGGCCATGATCCGGCCGGCGCTCTCGCGCTGCTGCTCGTGCGCCTCGGCCGCGGAGCGGCGGTCCTCCGCCAGTCGCTGCGCCGCCGTGGCGAGCGCTGCGTCGAAGCGGACCAGGACGTCCGAGGCGCTGCCGGACGCCGCGGCCTCGGTCAGCGTGAACCGGGCGTCCAGGAAGGCGCGCTGGTCGTCGTCGAGCTCGCGTCCTGCGCGCTCCGCCGCATCGAGAACCGCTTGGCTCGCGTCGACGTCGTCGACCACGACGGCCCACTCCGCCTCGATCCGCTCGCGCTCCACACCGGCGCGCGCGATCTCCTGGCGGAGGCGCTCGTGGCGGCCGCGCAGCCCGTCGATCTGCTCCTGCAGCCCGGCGAGCTCGGGGTTCGCCTCCGCCGCCTCGGCGCCGACCGCCTCCCAGCGCTCCTGCTCGGCGAGCAGCGACTCGACGTCGACCGTCTCCCAGCTCACCAGCGCGAGGCGGGCGTGGCGCGTCATCCGGTCGTCGAGCGCATCGAGGGCCTCCTCCGCCGCCGACGCCGCCGAGACGGCCGCCGCGCTGCGGGCCCGGGCCGCCTCGACCAGGGCGTTCAGCTCGCGGAGTCGACGGGAGTTGGAGAAGCCGAGGACGTTCGCGGCGCCGTGGCCGCCGTGCGCACCGCGCTGCCCCTGCGAGAGCTGACCGGTGAGGGTCAGGGCGAGCCGATGGCGTCCGAGCTCCGCAGCGCTGTCGACGCACACGTAGCCGAAGCGGTCCTCGAGCCGGTCCTGCAGCCAGCCGGTGAAGGCGGTGGCGCGGTAGTCGAGGCGCCCGGGCAGCGTCTGCGGGTCGAGGCCCCGCACCTCCTCGAGCCCGGTCTCCACGCCCTCGTAGCGGAGCCGGACCGGGAGCCGGACGGAGTCGATGGCGCGGCGGAAGCGGTCGAGGTGGGCGGAGTCGATCATCAGCGTCGTCGCGAAGCCGCCGAGGGCGAGCGTGAACGCCTCGCGCCAGGGCTCGAACTCGGCACGCACCTCGACCAGCTCGCCGACGAAGGGCAGGTCGTCGGCGGTGAGGCCGGCTGCCTCCGCGATCCGCTCGCGCGCCTCGTGCAGAGGCCGGGGGATGCTGTCCCGACGGTCCGAGGCCGAGCGCTGCTCCGCCTCGAGCTCGGCGAGATCGCGCGCCTCGGCCTTCCGCTCGGCGACCGCGTCCGACCAGGCCGCACGGGTGCTGCGCTTGGCGTCGGCCGCGCTCGCCGCCCGGGCGAGCACTGCCTCGAACCGCTCGCGGGTGGTCTCCGGCTCGCCGAGAGCGCGCAGGTCCTCCTCGAGCCGGGCGCGGTTCTCGCGCGCCGCGCCCAGCCGCCGCTCCACCTCGCGGAGCTCGCGCTGGGCCGTCTCGAGGCGGTCGCCGCCGGAGGCCCGCAGCACCTCGGCGAGCCCGTCCCGCTCCGACTCCGCCGCCTCGGCGAGGGCCCGCTTCTCGCGGAGCACGGCGTCGACGGCGCGGGTGCGCTCGCGCAGCTCGAACTCGACGTCGCGCAGCAGGCCGAGGCGCTGCTCAGCGCGCCACAGGGCCGCCGGCGACACCGGGGCGTCGAACTCCCCGAGCGCGTCGATGAGGCGCACGCGCTCCGCGGACGCGGCGATGCGCAGGCGCAGGCCCCGCAACGGCTCGAGCGCCGAGACCTGCTGGCGCGCGGTGAGCATCCGCTGCCGGGTGCTCTCGAGCTCGTCGAAGTGGGCGACGACCGCGTCGGCGGAGGCCAGGGTCTCGGGCTCCTCGAGCACGAGCCGCTTGTAGAGGTCGTCGACGGTCGTGATCTGCTGACCGGCCTGGATGCGGGCGAGCAGGCTCATCGCCTTCGATCCGGCTCCCGCCGCTCCGATGCCGAGCACCGCGTGCAGACGCGCCGAGAACTCGCGGTCGGTGCCGAGCGGATCCAGGCCCGCCGCGCGCAGCGACGCGTCGGAGAAGCGGTGCGCCGCCGCCCGGTCGAGCGCGGCGAGATCGACCGGGCCCTCGGCGCTCGCGCGGATCCGCACGGTCTCCTCGAGCACCCGGGAGCCGGCCGGGACGTACCAGGCGCGGACCGCGCTGAAGCGCGAGCCGTCGTGGTCGACCCAGGTCATCGCGACGGCGGTCCAGGTGTCGACTCCGTCGCCGCGCAGGACGCGCATGGTCGTGCCCTCGTCCGTGCGCGACTCGTCGAGCTTGCCGCGCGCGTAGGAGAGGATGTTGCGCTGGTCCTCGCCGCGCGGACGGCCCGTCACTCCGCCGTTCGAGGCGCCGTTGAACGGCGTGGTGTGCGGCATCATCAGGGCGATGTAGGCGTCCATCAGCGTGGACTTGCCGGAGCCGGAGCCGCCGCAGAGCAGTGTGGCCCCGGGCGAGAAGCGGACCCGGTGCGCGCCGTCGTAGCCGCCCCAGTTGACCAGCTGCAGGTCCTCGGCGAGCCACTGCTGACCGCGGGAGGCGGCGGGGATCAGGCCGAAGAGGGTGTCGAGCATCGTCATCGGGGGTCGTCCTCGGGGTCGGGGGTGTCGTCCTCGGGGAGGTCGTCCTCGGGGAGGTCGTCCTCGGGGGTGTCGTCGTCGGGGGTGTCGTCGTCGGGGGTGTCGTCGTCGGGGGTGTCGTCGTCGGGACCTTCGTCGTCGGGAAGGTCCGCTTCCGCCGGTTCCCGATCCACGGAGCCGGGCTCCTCGGCGAGCGCCGCTCCCCCGGCCGGGGACGCCTCCTCGCTTCTGCGCCCGCGCAGCCAGTCGCTCAGCTCCCGCAGCTTCGGCGCGCTCAGCACGATCTCCACGATCGGGCTGATCCGGTACCGCCCTGCGGACTCCTCGTCGACGATGCCGTCGCGGCCGAGCCGCTCCAGCGCCTTGCGGACCATGCGCTGCCGGCGGGCGGTGTCGCGCTCGGCGTCGGCGAAGTAGCTGAGCACCGTCTGCTCGACCTCCTCGACGTCCACGCGCGCCGACGCCTCGCCGGCCGCCGACTCCCGCTGATGGACCGTGCGCAGGTGCACCAGCACCAGCGTCTCGGCGCGGGTGTAGGGGAGGTCGCGCAACAGCACGGGCATCTCCACCTCGTCGGAGCGCACCTGCTGCTTGTAGGCGACCCCGCGCTCGTGGTCGACGACGAGCCGCACGAACAGGTCGTTCAGCCGCGACTCGATCAGCTGCCGGTGCTCCTGGAGCACGGTCCACTGCTCGCGGTGGCGGTCGGCCAGGAGGAAGCGTCGCTGCAGCACGTGCACGAGCACGCGGCGCACCTCGGTGTCGAGGACGCCGCGGTCACCGGGGAAGAGCTCGTCGGGGTCCTCCTCCATCGACACGGGCGCGATGAACGGATCGGCGGCGGGCTCGTCGGTCGCCGGGGTGTCACTCATCGTCGGTCTCCTCCTGGGTGCGGGCGGTCACGGATCCGAAGGCGAAGCGGCGCACAGTCCCGTCGGGTCGGCGGGCGCTGACCACGGAGTAGCCCTCGCGGTCGACGAGGCCCGTCCGGTGCGCGATCTCGAGCAGCCCGAGCAGGTCGACGGGCCGTCGCGTGTCCTCCGGAGCCGCGCTGAACGCGTCCGCCAGATCGAACTCACCGCCGAGCTCCGACACGTAGGCCTCCAGCTCCGCGTAGCGGGGACCGCCCCAGGCCCGGCTGTCGTCGCCGACGAACTCAGCGTCGCCGTCGTCTCCGGCCAGGGGCGCCGGCCCGCCGGCCGGGCGCACGTCGCCCAGGGTCTGGCGCAGGTGGCCGATCCCGGCGACGGGCAGGTGCCGCAGCGGCGCGACCGGCGCGTCCGGCGAGATCCCGCCCGTCCACTCCTGGAGGCCCGCCATCACGTCGCGCAGCAGCTCGTCCACCTGGCGGTCGCGAGCCGGGTCGTGGGTGCGGACCTGGCCCGTGATGACGTGGGACGCGCGACGCTGCGCGGTCAGGACCTCCTGCACGCCCAGCTCCACCCGCCGGCCGATCGCGGCCAGCTCCCCGCGCTGGGCGGGGTCCATCAGGCGGGAGAACGGCTGCACGAGCACCGTGTGGAGCTGGTCGGCGAGCGCGTCGATGCGCTCGGGGTCGCCCAGGAGGCGGAGGGCTCCGGCGAACGCACGGCCCTCGCTGGTGGCCTGCATCACGTGCTGACCTCGCTCGAGGTACTCCCGCAGCACCTCGCCGGTCGGACGGACGTCGCGGCGCAGGTCCGCGACCACGTCGCGCTGCATCGCCTTGATCGACTCCGCCACCCGCGCGAAGTCGGCCGGCAGCTCGCGGGCGAGGTGCACCACGTTCTCGGCCTCCTCCAGGAGCTGCTCGTCGTCGGCGGGCTCGAGACCGGCGCCCTCCTCGAGGGCCGCGATCTCGGCGTCCAGGCGCGCCCGCTCCTCGCGGAGCCGCGAGAGCCGGGCCTCCGGGTCGGGATCGACGTCCGCGGCCAGCCGCTCGACCGCTTCCAGCAGGGTGCGCACCCGCGAGTTCGAGACGCGCGTGCGTCCGCCACCGGTGCGCCCGGTGATCTCGAGGGCGCTCACGGCATGGGCGCTCAGCCGGTAGACCTCGGCCTCGCCCTCGATCTGCGGCACGAGCCAGCCGACGCGGACCCAGTAGCGGCACACCTCGCGCGCCGTGCCGCTCGGCAGCGCGCGCTCGCCCTCGTCGTACCCGGCCGAGCGCAGCTCCTCGAGCAGCTCCCCCACCTCGGCGTGCGCGTCGGCGACGGCCACCGCCTGCCTGTCGACCGTGAACACGAGCGACAGGGCGGCGACGACGAACGGCGCGTAGCGGCCGTGGAGGAGATCGAGTGTCGGCGTCCGGAAAGCGCCGAGGGAGCGCAGGTAGGCGGCCTCGGCGCGGGAGTTCGACATCGCCCTCAAGGATAGGCGGCGGGCCGGCATCGCGCGGACGAGGCGCCAGGGGCCGTCCCGCTCGCGGACCCGACCTCCTCGGCCCGCCCCGATCCTGCGAGCGGCAGGACGACGGCAGCCGCTCCTCGCCGTTCCGCCGGGGTCGCGATCGCATCGACGCGAGATTCGCCCGACGCCGTCACCGGCCGACAGCCGCCACCCCGCCCGCCGAGCTCTGCGGCACGGGTCCGCACCTCCACAAGGAGAACCCGGTGACCGCGGAGGCGTGCTCCCCCGACTCCGTCGCCGCCGGCCCCCACTCCTGCAGCTCGGTGCACCTGTCCGCCACTGCGGCCTTCCGCACCGACTCGGTCGGCGGAGCGGAGTTCTTCAGCACCAGCAAAGGCGTGCGTCCTGCCGCGATCATCCGGGCGACGTCCTGCTCGGTGAAGACCCGCGCCTGGCCGGAGTAGCCGCCGTCGGTGAGCACGCTCGCGCCGGTCGCCGTGATGATCGGCGCCGAGATCGCCCAGGAGTCGGTGAGGAACAGGGGCGCGCCGTCCACCCCGCCGCCGGCGGCACGAGCGGCGGCGACCAGGCCGGTCTCGTCGGCGGTCATCGAGTCGTGCCCGCCGACCGCGTCCGGCGATGAGACCGCGAACGGAGCCGAGGTCTCGGCCCGCTGCGGGAAGCGCAGACCGACGAGCGCGTCGCCGCCCGACCCGTCGAGGGACGCGTCGAGCACCTGCAGGCTGAACGCGACCGGCCCGGCCAGGATCACGACCGCTGCCGCGAGCGCGACGGGACGACGGCGGGCCACTTCCCTCCGGCTCCCGACCGCTCGTTCCACCGCACCGCCCCTCCGTCGCCGCGCCGCCACCGCGACCACGACGAGCCCTGCTCCGGCGAGCGCCGCGAACGGCAGGCCCAGCACCGCGGGCAGCTGCCCGCCCACGGCGAGCACCGCGCTCCACGCCGTCTGCGCGACGAGGAGGAGCGGCAGCACCAGCCGCGCGACGACCCGGGTCGACGCGAGCAGCCGCACCGCCTCCGCCCAGCCCAGCGCCGCGAGGAGCGCCAGCTGCACTCCGATCGCCGCGACGTAGGCGGTGTGCGGCACCGTCGCCACCGAGAGCACCGCCGCCGCCGTCGCCAGCCACACCGCGGCCAGGACCAGGAGGGCGAACGGACCGCGGGTGCTCCCCCGCCGCGGCCACCAGCGCACCGCCCCCAGGATCAGCCCCGCGAGCGCCGCGGGGTACAGCCAGCCCACCTGGGTCGCGTACTGCGCGAGCAGAAGCTTCACCGGCGACGATCCCGCCGCTCCGCCCATCGCCGCGACGTGGGCGGACGCGACGACGGCGCCGGGCACCGCGCCCGAGATCAGCCGATCGAGCCCGTTGAATCCGAACACCATCGCGAACACGTCGTTCCCCGTCGACCCGTCGATGTACGGCCGGTCGCCCGCGGGCACCGCCTGGATCGCGACCGTCCACGCCACGGAGGCGCCCACCGCGACGGCCAGGAGCCCGCCCGCCCAGGCGAGGGCTCGGCGCCACCCGTGCACCCCGACGAGAGTCGCCACCACGAGCGCCGGCAGGACGAACCAGGCCTGCATCATCTTCGCCTGGAAGCCGATCCCGATGGACAGCCCGGTCATCAGGAGCGGCCACCACCGCCCGGTCAGCACCGCGCGCTGCCACCACACCAGCGCCACGGCGAGTGCCGCCGTGAGCAGCCCGTCCTCCATCGGGTGCCCGAACATCGACACGAAGATCGGCGTGCTCGCCGCCGCTGCCGCCGCGACCAGCCCGAGCCCCCGGCCGCCCCACCGGAGCCCGACGACCGAGCACGCCGCGACCGTGATCAGCCCCTCGATCAGCTGCGGCAGCGCGATCGACGACGTCGACATGCCGAACAGCCGGATGCTCAGCGCCTGCGGCACCGCGAACCCCGCCAGCTTGTCCAGCGTCACCGTGGCGGCGGGATCGAAGGCTCCGAACGCCAGCGCGTGCCACGACTCCGACATCGACCGTGCCGCCGCCTCGTAGAAGACGGCGTCTCCGCCCCGGGCGAGATTCCAGCCGGTGAGGACCGTCGAACCGCACAGGATCGCGAGGAGGGTGAGCCGCGCCCACCAGGGTTCGCGCCACCAGCGGGCGAGCGGAGCGGAGTGGGTCACGTCCACCGACGCTAGGGAGCCGGCCTGCCGCCGCCCTTGCGGGCGGTCGGGGAGACGCCGTGCATGCCGCTCCGGCTTCTCAGTCCGGACGCCGCCGGCACGGCCGACGACCAGGAAGGGTGCCGCGCCGCCCCGGTCACCCTCCAGGGTGCGGACATGCCCCGCTCCATGGCCGACCTCTCCTTCCGCCGCGCCCAGTGGGAGCAGCGCTATGCACCGCACGTGGCTCCCGTGAACCGCTGGGTCGACGAGCTGCGGAACCCTACGGACGCGGCTGGCTGCCCTACGTCGCTCCCCTGCACGGCGGAGTGGAGGCGCGCGTCGTCAGCGTCCTCCGCGATCCCGGCCCCGCCACCCAGGACGGCGTCGGAAGCGGCTTCCTCTGCACCGAGAACGACGACCCGACGGCGGAGCTCATGGCCGGGCTGATGGACGAGGTGGGCCTCGCCCCCGCCGACCTGCTGCCGTGGAACGCCTACCCCTGGTACATCAACCAGGCGCCGAACGCCGAGCAGCTCGACGCCGGCGTCGAGACCGTCCTGCATCTGCTCGCGCTCGCCCCCGACGTCGAGGTGGTCCTCCTGCAGGGCGGCGACGCCGATCACGGCTGGCGGCGCCTCCTCAGGCGGCACCCGGCGATCGAGCGCGAGCGCGGCCTCACGGTGATCCGCACCTTCCACCCGTCGCGACAGGCGCTCTGGGCACGGGATCCCGCCGAGCGGGAGGCGCGCTCCGCCCGACGTCGCGAGGCCTTCGCCGAGGTCGCCGCAGCGCTCCGGTGAGCGGCCCGCAGCCTCACGATGAGGCCCGGAAACGACGGAAGCCCTGACGACGACCAGTGGTCTCATCAGGGCTTTCCGTCGGGCTGACAGGATTTGAACCTGCGACCCCTTGACCCCCAGTCAAGTGCGCTACCAAGCTGCGCCACAGCCCGTGGCAGACCGGGCCGAGGCCCGGGCAACTCGACTACCTTAGCGGATGCCGACGCCGGAAGTGAAAACGAGCGGGCCCCGTAGACTCGCTGCGCGGAACGCGTCGGCACGGGTCGACGCGCCGTCGGCAGCTCGGGAGGCGTCAGCAGTGGATGCGCGGCAGAAGCGATCACAGGTGGCCCTGCACCGGGCCATCATCGAACTCGCGACCGGCCGCGACGTCGCCACCCTCACCGTCTCCGAGATCACGGATCTCGCCGGCGTGAACCGCTCCACCTTCTACGCCCACGCCTCCTCCGCCGCCGAACTGCTCTGCGCCGCCCTGCAGGACGAGCTCGACGCGATCCGCGAGGGCTACCTGCAGCAGCTCCGGAGCGGCGCCGCGACCGACGCGAGCATCCGCGAGGGCACCTCCCGCGTCCTCGGCCACCTGGACGGCCACCGCGACCTCTACCTCCGCGCCTTCGACGCCCCCGGCGGCGACTCGGGCCTCCGCGCGATGCTCGCGGGGCACTTCCGCACCGCCGTCTCCGCGACGCTCGACACCGGGATCCTCGACGTCCCGGCCGCGGACGCACCGCTCGGGTTCCTCGAGGACGCGACGGCCTCGTTCCTCGCGGCGGGCTCCGTCGGCCTGATGGAGCAGTGGCTCCGCCTGCCCGCGCCCCGCGATCCCGGCAGCTACCTCGCCGCCTACCGACGGCTCCTGCCGCCGTGGTGGCCCTTCGCCACCGGCGACTGACCGGCCTCCCGGCCCTGCCGACGCCCGCTCGGAGAGACGACCGCCCGGTTCGAGGGACGCCGCTGGGCCTCCGGCAGCGCCGCGCCGCCCGTCACTCCCGCTCGCGACGAGGTCGACCTGCTCGATCGAGACGCATCGGAGCGGCATCCGCCCCCTCGACTCGACGACCGCTCCTCCCGGAGACGCGGACGGCCCGCGGGAGGAGCTCCCACGGGCCGGACACGGTGCGGCTGCGCTCAGCGCGCGCGCTTCTCGCGGACGCGCATGTTGACGTTCACCGGCGACCCCTGGAAGCCGTAGATCTCGCGCAGGCGGCGCGCGATGTAGCGGCGGTAGCCCGGGTCGAGGAACCCGGTCGTGAAGAGGACGAATGTCGGCGGGCGCGACGAGGCCTGCGTGCCGAAGAGCACGCGGGGCTGCTTGCCTCCGCGGAGGGGGTGCGGGTGCGCCGCGGTGAGCTCGGCGAGGAACGCGTTGAACTTGCCCGTCGGGATGCGCGTGTCCCACGACTCGAGGGCGAGCTCGAGCGCCGGCACGAGCTTCTCGAGGTGGCGGCCGGTGCGGGCCGAGATGTTGACGCGGGGCGCCCACGCCACGTGGGCGAGGTCGGTCTCGATCTCGCGCTCGAGGTAGCGGCGGCGCTCGTCGTCGAGGAGGTCCCACTTGTTGAAGGCGAGCACGAGCGCCCGGCCCGACTCCAGCACCAGGTCGATGATGCGGACGTCCTGCTCCGAGATCGGCTGCGAGACGTCGAGGACGACGACGGCGACCTCGGCCTTCTCGAGCGCCGTCGAGGTGCGCAGCGACGCGTAGAAGTCGGCGCCCTGCTGGAGGTGCACGCGGCGGCGGATGCCCGCGGTGTCGACGAAGCGCCAGACCTTGCCGGCGATCTCGACCTGCTCGTCGACCGGGTCGCGCGTGGTGCCGGCGAGCTCGTTGACGACGACCCGCTCCTCCCCCGCGGCCTTGTTGAGCAGGCTGGACTTGCCGACGTTCGGGCGGCCGAGGATCGCGACGCGGCGCGGTCCGCCGACCTCGCGCTTGGCGACGGCCGACTCCAGAGGGAGCTTCTCGAGCACCGCGTCGAGAAGGTCGGCGACGCCGCGGCCGTGGACGGCCGAGACGGGGCGGGGCTCGCCCAGGCCGAGCGACCACAGCGATGCGGCGTTCGGCTCCTGGCGGGCGTCGTCCACCTTGTTGGCGGCGAGGAAGACCGGCTTCTTCGTCTTGCGCAGCAGCTTCACGACGTGCTCGTCGGTCGCGGTCGCGCCGACGTTCGCGTCGACGACGAAGATGACGGCGTCGGCGAGGTCGATGGCGATCTCGGCCTGCATGGCGACGGAGGCGTCGATGCCGCGGGCGTCGGGCTCCCAGCCGCCGGTGTCGACGATGGTGAACGCCCGGTCGATCCACTCCGCCTTGTAGGACACGCGGTCGCGCGTGACGCCCGGGGTGTCCTCGACGACGGCCTCGCGGCGGCCGAGGATGCGGTTCACCAGCGCGGACTTGCCGACGTTGGGGCGGCCCACGATCGCCACGACCGGGAGGGCGGGGAGGTAGCGGACCTCGTCCGAGTCCTCCCCGGCGAACTCGAGGAGGTCGAGGTCCTCCTCGTCGAGGTCGTAGTCCTCGAGTCCGCTGCGGAGCGCCTGCGCGCGTGAGGAGGCGAGCTGCTCGTCGAGGTCGCCGAGGCGCTCGACGAGGTCGTCGTCTCCGAAGTTCAGCTCGTCGTCACCGACGTGCGTGTCCTGTGCCATGACCGGCCCTTGCTCTCGAAGTTCGGACCTCGGCGACGACCGCGTCGACGGTCTGCTCGAAGTCGAGATGAGTGGAGTCGAGAAGAGTGACTCCTTCTGCGGCGTTCATGAAGTCGACCACCTGCGAGTCGGCGCGGTCCCTCGACCGCAGCGCCTGACCCGTCGCCTCGGCGGATTCCGTGGTGACCTCGCGCGAACGCCTGGCCATTCTAGCCTCTTCGCTCGCCGTCAGCAGGATCCGGACCGGAGCGGTCGGTGCGACGACCGTCGTGATGTCGCGGCCCTCGACGATGATGCCCTCCCGGCGCGTCTCGCCGATGATCCTCCGGAACAGCAGGGTGATCCTCCGACGGACCTCGGGGACCTTCGCCACGGCCGAGACCCGCGCGGTCACCCGGGGCTCGCGGATGGCGGCGGTCACCTCGGTCGGACCGACCCACACCGAGTACGACTCGGGGTCGGTGCCGATGGAGTAGTCGAAGCCGTCGAGCGCGTCGACGATCGCGTCCTGGTCCTCGAAGTCGAGGCCGCGGTCGAGCCCGTGCCAGGCGAGCGCGCGGTAGGCCGCTCCCGTGTCGAGGAACTCGAAGTCGAGGCGGCGGGCGGCAGCCCTCGACACGCTGGACTTGCCGCTGCCGGCCGGGCCGTCGATGGCGACCACGACGGCCTCGCCGAAGTCGCCCTGCTCGGCGGCCTCGGAGCGCGCCTCGCGCTCGGGAGCCGCGCCCCCGTCCTCCGGGATGCTCTGCTGTGCCCGGCGGGCGGGCGTCATCCTGTTCAGGCCGCCCTCCTGCCTGTTCTGCTCGGTGCTCATCCGGCGATCCTCCAGCCGCGTATGGTCAGTTCTTCGGTCAGCGGCGCGACCGCTTCGGGCACCACCGAGATCTCGGCGAGACCCACTCGGCGCCCCTGCGCGTGCTCGAGGCGCACGTCCTCGAGATTGACGCCTGCCTCGCCGATCTCCACCAGGAGCCGCGCGAGGGTTCCGGGAGAGTCGTCGACGAGGACGATCAGGGTCGAGAAGCGCTGGTCCTGGCCGTGCTTGCCGGGCAGGCGCGCCACTCCGGCGTTGCCCGCGGCCAGGTGCTCGGCGAGCACGCGGCGCGAGCCGGGCGCCTCGAGGTCGCGGAGCGCGTCGGCGACCGCGGCGACGTCGTCGCGGAAGGCGTCGAGCACCGCGACGACGTGCTCGCGGTTCGCGGCCAGGATCTGCATCCAGAGCTCGGGGGCCGAGGCCGCCAGGCGCGAGACGTCGCGGACGCCCTGCCCGGCGAGGCGGAGCGCCGCGTTCGGGGCGTCGAGGAGGCGCTGGCCGAGCAGTGACGAGATCACCTGCGGGGCGTGCGAGACGAGGCCGACCGAGAGGTCGTGCTCCTCCGGGTCCATCTCGACGATGGTGCCGCCGAGGTCGAGAGCGAGGCCCTCCACCCGCGCGAGCGCGTCGAGCGCCGTCTCGCCGTCGCGGCAGATCACCCAGGGCCGGCCGACGAAGAGGTCTCCCCGCGCGGCGACCGGTCCGCCGCGCTCGCGGCCGGCCATCGGGTGCGAGCCGATGTAGCGGGCGAGGTCGACGCCGCGGGAGCGCAGCTCGCGCAGCGGCTGGGTCTTGACGCTCGCCACGTCGGTGACGACGGCTCCGGGGTGCGCCGCGAGCTCGCGCTCGACGACGCTCGCGGTGACGTCAGGGGGGACGCAGACGACGACGACGGAGGGCCGGTCGTCGGCGGAGGCGGCGCGGCCGGCCCCGTAGTCGATGGCGAGGGAGAGGCTCGCGGGCGAGGCGTCGTCGAGGACGACGTCGATCCCGCGGGAGGCGAGGCCGAGGCCGATGGAGGCGCCGAGCAGTCCGGAGCCGACCACCCGCACCGTCCCGGTCGTCCGCATCGCGGGCGGCGCGGGGTGCAGGAGCTCGTTCACCCCGACAGCCTAGCGATCGGCGCGGCGCTGCTTGTCGGCGCCGGACCGGCGCGGAGGACCGTCGCTCCGCCCGCCGCTGGCGGAGGAGCCGCCGCGATCGGACGACCGTCCCGCCGAGCCGCCGCGGTCGGACGACCGTCCCGCCGAGCCGCCGCGGTCGGACGACCGTCCGGTCGATCCGCCGCGATCCGAGGATCGCCCGGCCGAGCCGCGCTCCGCCGGGGCGACGCGCTCGCCGCTATCAGGCCGGGGCCGCCGCGCACCCGCGCTCGCCTTCTTCGAGGGGACCGCGGGAGCGGCCGCCACCGCCTCGCCGCCCTGCCGCGCGATCGTGAGCAGCGCGCCCAGCTCCTCCCGGGTCAGGTCGCGCAGATCGCCCGAGCGCAGGGTGCCCAGGTGCAGCGGCCCGAACTGGCGCCGGACGAGCTCGATCACCGGGTGGCCGACAGCCGCCATCATCCGGCGGACGACCCGGTTGCGACCGGAGTGCAGGGTGATCTCGACGAGCGAGGCGTTCGAGCGGCCCTCCGGCCGGCCGAGGAGACGCGCCTTGTCGGCGGCCACCGGTCCGTCGTCGAGCTCGATCCCGGAGGTCAGCGTCGCGATCGTCTGCGGGAGGACCTGCCCGTGCACCTTCGCGATGTAGGTCTTCGTCACTCCGAACGACGGGTGCGCGAGGACGTGGGCGAGCTCGCCGTCGTTGGTCAGCACCAGCAGGCCCGAGGTCTCGGCGTCGAGGCGCCCGACGTTGAACAGCCGCTCCTCGAAGTTCTTCGTGTAGAGGCTGAGGTCGGTGCGTCCGTTCTCGTCCGCCAGCGAGCTGACGACGCCGATCGGCTTGTTGAGCATCACGTAGCGGCGCGAGGTGTCCAGCTGCACCGCGACCCCGTCCACCTCGATCCGGTCGGTCGCCGGATCGATGCGGCGGCCGAGCTCGTCCGCCACCTCGCCGTTGACGCGGATCCGCCGCGCCACGATCATCTCCTCGACCACTCGTCGGGAGGCGACCCCCGCTGCCGCGAGGACCTTCTGCAGTCGTTCGCCGTCGGGGCCGCTGTCAGGCGCGCTCATCGAATCCGTCTCTTCCGTCGCTCAGTAGGGGGGAGATCTTCGGCAGCTCGTCGAGCGAGGTGAGGCCGAGGTGCACGAGCAGCTGCTCGGTGGTGCCGTAGAGGACCGCGCCCGTCTCGGGGTCGTGGCCGACCTCCGCGATGAGGCCGCGGCCGAGGAGGGTGCGCGCGACGGAGTCGACGTTGACCGCGCGGATCTGCGCGACCTGACCGCGCGAGACCGGCTGCTTGTAGGCGATCACGGCGAGCGTCTCGAGCGCCGCCTG
Organism: Rathayibacter sp. AY1A3; assembly: GCF_002930975.1. Classification (NCBI taxonomy): domain Bacteria; kingdom Bacillati; phylum Actinomycetota; class Actinomycetes; order Micrococcales; family Microbacteriaceae; genus Rathayibacter; species Rathayibacter sp. AY1A3. The sequence continues at coordinate 94,099 of NZ_PSTO01000011.1, forward strand.
CGAGAGCCGCGTCGGGTTCTGCGTCAGGACGAAGTCCTTGACCACCGGGTCGTACTCGCGGCGCACGTAGATCCGCCAGCCGGCACCGACCTCGCGCAGCTCGAAGCCCCGGCGGATCGCCCCGTCGGCGCCGTCGTAGTCGGCTAGCAGGCGCTCGATCGACTGGCGGACCACGGCGATCGGCCTCGACAGCGCGGTCGCGAGGGAGGCGAGCGGCTGCGGCTCGTCCGCGACCATCAGGATCGCCTCGATCGCCCGGTCGATCTCGAACGCGACGGTCCCGGGGCCGGCGTCAGGAGTCATAGTCGGCTCCGAGCGCGGCGAGGCTCGCATCGCTCCACTGCTCGGCGACCCAGCGCAGCGTGAGCTCGCCGAGCGGCTCCGGCTGGTCGAACGAGATCGCGGCGTGCCGGTAGAGCTCGAGCACGGCCAGGAAGCGCGCGACGATCACGCCCTTCTCGTCGGCGTCCGCGATCAGCTCGCCGAAGGTGGCCCTCCCGCGGGCGCGCAGCATCGCCACGACGTGCGCGGCCTGCTCCCGGATGCTGATCTGCGGGGCGTGCAGGTGGTCCAGGCCCACCGTCGGCAGCTCGCGCGGAGCGAGGGCGACGGTCGCGAGGGCGGCGAAGTCGGCGGGCGACAGGGTCCAGACGAGCTCCGGCTTCGCGGACCGGTACTCCTCCTCCAGAGGCACGTCCCGCACGTGGCGGGCGGTCTCGATCGCGATCCGCTCGGCGAACCACGACGACACCTGCTTGAAGGCGCGGTACTGCAGGAGCCGGGCGAACAGCAGGTCTCGCGCCTCCAGCAGCGCCGCGTCCTCGGCGTCCACGAGCTCGCCCTGGGGCAGGAGTCCGGCGATCTTCAGGTCGAGGAGCGTCGCGGCGACGACGAGGAACTCCGACGCGCGGTCCAGCCCCTCGAGCGAGTCGATCCCGTGCAGGTACGAGAGGAACTCGTCCGTCACGGCGCTCAGGGCGATCTCGGTGATGTCGACCTGCTGCTTCGCGATGAGGCTCAGCAGGAGGTCGAACGGACCCTCGAAGTTGGTCAGCGCGAGGTGGAACCCGGTGGGAGCGGTGCGCTCCTCGAGGAGGACCTCAGGCGACCGCGCCACGCGAGATCAGCTCCCTGGCGAGCTTGCGGTACGCCTTCGCGGCGTTGTGCTCGGGCGCGAACTGGGTGATCGGGACGCCGGACACGCTGGCGTCCGGGAACTTCACCGTGCGGCCGATCACCGTCTCGAGCACGCTGTCGCCGAAGGCGTCGACCACCCGGTCGAGCACCTCCCGCGAGTGCAGGGTGCGGGAGTCGTACATCGTGGGCAGGATGCCGTCGAGCTCGATCACCGGGTTGAGCCGGTCGCGGACCTTGTCGATCGTCTCGATCAGCAGGGCGACGCCGCGCAGCGCGAAGAACTCGCACTCGAGCGGGATGAGGACGCCGTGGCTCGCGGTGAGCGCGTTGACCGTGAGCAGGCCCAGCGAGGGCTGGCAGTCGATCAGGATGACGTCGTAGTCCGCGCTCACCTTGCGGAGCACGCGGGCGAGGATCTGCTCGCGCGCGACCTCGTTGACGAGGTGGACCTCGGCGGCGGAGAGGTCGATGTTGGCCGGGATGACGTCCAGGCCCGGCACGCGGGTCCTCCGGATCGCCTCGGCCGGGTCCTTCACGGTGCCGAGGAGCAGGTCGTAGATCGTGATGGCGTCGTAGGTCGTGACCCCGAGGCCGGCCGAGAGGGCGCCCTGCGGGTCGAAGTCGATGGCCAGCACGCGGCGGCCGTACTCGGCGAGGGTCGCGCCCAGGTTGATGGTCGTCGTCGTCTTTCCGACGCCGCCCTTCTGGTTGCAGAGCGAGATGATCCGGGCGGGGCCGTGACCGGTGAGCTCCACCGGCAGCGGGAAGTCGCGCAGGGGGCGGCCGGTCGGGCCGAGCGTCGGGGCTTCGAGACCGGTGAGCTCGGCCTTGTCGTCCGTCTTGCGTGTCACCTGCGTCGTCCTCGCTTCCGTGGCGGCGTGCGCTCCCGCGCGGCCTCCGACGAGTGTACCGGCGCCCCGCTCCCCGGCCGCCGCGCCCCGCCGTGCGGGTCCGCGGCTCTAGCGCCGCGCTCGCGGGTGCGCGGACGTGTAGACGTCCCGGAGCGTGTCCGCCGTCACCAGCGTGTAGATCTGCGTCGTCGCCACCGAGGCGTGCCCGAGGAGCTCCTGCACCACGCGGACGTCGGCACCGCCCGCGAGCAGGTGGGTCGCGAAGGAGTGCCGGAAGGTGTGCGGCGAGATCTCCCGGTCCAGCCCGGCCTTCTCGGCGACGGCGCGGATGACCAGCCAGGCGCTCTGCCGCGACAGGCGGCTCCCGCGGACCCCCAGGAAGAGCGCCGGCGTCGCGCGCCCCCTCCGCGAGAGCTCGGGCCGCGCACGGACGAGGTACTCGTCGACCGCCTCGCGGGCGAAGCGGCCGAGCGGCACCATCCGCTGCTTGGACCCCTTGCCCGTCAGCCGCACCACCTCCGCGGCGACCACGTCGTCGACGTTCAGGTCCACCGCCTCCGAGATGCGCGCGCCCGTCGCGTAGAGCAGCTCCAGCAGGGCCCGGTCCCGCAGGTCCGCGAGCTCCTCGCCGCGCGCCGCGTCGAGCAGTGCCGCCATCTGCTCGACCGTGACCGCCTTCGGCAGGGTCATCGGGATCTTCGGCGGCACCACGTCCCGGGCAACGTCGTCCGCGACGACCCCCTCCTCGAGGGCGAAGCGGTGCAGCCCTCGGACGCTCGAGAGGATCCGTGCGCGCGAGCTCGCCGCGAGCGGCCGCTCCGGGCGTGCGGCCAGCCAGGAGGAGAACTCCCCCACGTCGACCCGTCCGAGCTGCGCCAGATCGACGGTCCCGCGCTCCTCGAGCCAGCCGAGGTAGAGCTCCAGGTCGCGCCGGTAGGCCGCGAGCGTGTGCGCCGAGAGCCCGCGCTCCACGCTCGCCTGCCGGAGGTACGCCTCGGCGCAGGCGCGGGGGCTCACCCCCGGGGGTGGCGGACCCGCGGGTGGCGCGTCCACGGCGAGGACGCGTCGCCCAGCCCGTCCCAGCCGCGCGAGCGGAACGCGTGCGCCGCGAGCACCGCGATCGTCAGCGAGGGGTTCTGCACCCGGCGGGCGAGGACCGCCTCGACCGCCTCGTCCAGCGGCACCCACCGCAGCTCCATGTCGGCCTCCTCCGCCTCGCGGTCGAAGGCGGAGCCGGTGGACGAGAGCCCGCGGGCCAGGTAGATCCGGATGACCTCGTCGCTGCCGCCCGGCGAGGTGGCGAACTCCGAGAGCAGGTCCCAGCGCTCGGCCTGCAGGTCCGTCTCCTCGCCCAGCTCCCGCTGAGCGGCGACCAGCGGATCCTCGCCCTCGACGTCGAGCAGGCCGGCCGGGATCTCCCACTCGCGGGTGCGGACCGGGTGCCGGTACTGCTTGATCAGGGCGACGCGGTCCTCGTCGTCGAGGGCCAGCACCGCGACGGCTCCCGTGTGATCGAGGAACTCCCGGCGCAGCTCGCCGCCGCCGTAGCGGAACGTCTCCGCGCGGACGCCCCAGACCATCCCGTCGAAGACGCGCTCACTGGTCAGGACCTCCGGCTCGACGAGCTCGTCCGACAGCGGCTCACTCATCGGCGCCCGCCTCCGATGCCGGGAAGAGGCGCGAGGCCTCCTGGCGCTCGAGGGCGGCGGTCACGAGGCCGCGGAAGAGCGGGTGCGCGGCGTTCGGGCGCGAGCGGAGCTCCGGGTGCGCCTGCGTGCCCACGTAGTAGGGGTGCTTCTCGCGGGGCAGCTCGACGTACTCCACGAGGTGGCCGTCGGGCGAGAGGCCGGAGAACCAGAGCCCCGCCTCGGCGATCCGGTCGCGGTAGCGGTTGTTGACCTCGTAGCGGTGCCGGTGGCGCTCGGCCGCCTCAGGTGCGCCGTACACCTCGGCGACGATCGAGCCCTCGGCGAGCTCGGCCGTGTAGAGGCCGAGGCGCATCGTGCCGCCCATGTCCCCGGACGCGAGGATCTCGACCTGCTCGGCCATCGTCGCGATGACGGGGAACTCCGTCTCCGGGTCGAACTCCGACGACGAGGCCCCCTCGAGGCCGGCCTCGTTGCGGGCGTACTCGATGACCATGCACTGCAGGCCGAGGCAGAGCCCGAGGGTCGGGATCCCGTTCTCCCGGGCGAAGCGCAGCGCGCCGAGCTTGCCCTCGATGCCGCGGATGCCGAAGCCGCCGGGCACGCAGATGCCGTCGAGCTCGGAGAGAGCCTTGGCCGCAGCCTCGGGGTCCTCGAGCCCGTCGGAGGCGATCCAGCGGATGGCGACCTTCGTCTGCTGCGCGAAGCCGCCGGCTCGCAGAGCCTCCGTCACGGAGAGGTAGGCGTCGGGCAGGTCGATGTACTTCCCGACCAGGCCGATGGTGACCTCGTGCTTGGGCTCGTGCACGGCCTCGAGCAGTCGCGACCAGCCGTCCCAGACGACCTCGCCGGCCGGGAGGCCCAGCTGGTCGATGATGTAGGCGTCGAGGCCCTGCTCGTTGAGCATCTGCGGGATCTCGTAGATCGACGCGACGTCCTTCGCGTTGACCACGGCCTGCTCGTCGACGTCGCACATCAGCGCGATCTTGCGCTTGTTCGACTCCGACACGGGCCGGTCGCTCCGCAGCACCAGCGCGTCCGGCTGGATGCCGATCGAGCGCAGCGCCGCGACGGAGTGCTGGGTGGGCTTGGTCTTCTGCTCGCCGGAGGCGCCCATGAAGGGCACCAGCGAGACGTGCACGAAGAAGACGTTGCGGCGGCCGAGCTCGTGGCGGACCTGGCGGGCCGACTCGATGAACGGCTGGCTCTCGATGTCGCCGACGGTGCCGCCGATCTCGGTGATGATGACGTCCGGCTGCGGGTCGTCCTCCGACTGGAGGCGCATGCGCCGCTTGATCTCGTCCGTGATGTGCGGGATGACCTGGACCGTGTCGCCGAGGTACTCGCCGGCGCGCTCCCGCGCGATGACCCGCGAGTAGATCTGGCCGGTCGTGACGTTCGCGGCCTGGTTCAGGTTGATGTCGAGGAAGCGCTCGTAGTGGCCGATGTCGAGATCGGTCTCGGCGCCGTCGTCGGTCACGAAGACCTCGCCGTGCTGGAACGGGTTCATCGTCCCCGGGTCCACGTTGAGGTACGGGTCGAGCTTCTGCATGACGACGCGCAGCCCGCGCGCGGTCAGCAGGTTGCCCAGGCTCGCGGCCGTGAGTCCCTTGCCGAGCGAGGAGACGACACCGCCGGTGACGAAGATGTGCTTCGTGATCTTCGAGGGGGCGTCCTGCCCTGCCGTCGAAGCGTTCCGGGTCGAGGACCCGGAGGAGCCCTCGGGATCCGAGGGAGAAGAAGAGGAAAGGCCCGCGTTCGTAAAGTCCACCACGGGGTTCCACCGTAACAGCAGAACGGCGGCGGCGGACCGCCCGGGACGGATCGATGTCGTCCCGGGCCGCTCGCGATCAGCCCCGCCGACTCGATTCGAGGAGCTCCCGCGCATGAGCGAGAGCGTTGGCGGAGTCGGTGAGCCCCGAGAGCAGGCGCGCCATCTCGGACACCCGCTCCTCGGAGTCGAGCTGCGTCACGGCGCTCGAGGTCACCGCGCCGTCCGAGCCCTTCTCGACGCGGAGGTGGTTCGTGGCGAATGCGGCGACCTGCGCGAGGTGGGTCACCACGATGACCTGCGACGTCTCGGCGAGCCGCGCGAGCCGTCGGCCGATCTCGATCGCCGCTGCTCCGCCGACCCCCGCGTCGACCTCGTCGAAGACGAACGTCGGAACGGGGTCGTTGGCGGCGACCACGACCTCGATCGCCAGCATCACCCGCGAGAGCTCGCCGCCCGAGGCTCCACGAGCGAGGGGCCGGGGTGCGGCCCCGGTGTGCGGCTGGAGCAGCATCTCGACGGAGTCGCGCCCGTGGACGCTCGGCTCCCCCGCGGCCGTCACCTTCACGTGCAGGCGCGCATCCGCCATGGCCAGCGCGGTGAGCTCGTCGCTGACCCGCTCCCCCAGCTCGGCGGCCGCCGCGGTCCGCAGCTCGGTCAGCCGGGACGCGAGGCGGTCGACGAGGTCCGCGTCGGCCGCGGTGTCGGCCTCGAGAGCCGCGATCCTCTCGTCGTCGCCGTCGAGCTCGAGCAGGCGGAGTCCGGAGGAGTCCACCAGGTCGAGCACGTCGTCCAGCGTCGGTCCGTAGGTGCGGGCGAGCAGGGACAGCTCCGCCCGCCGGTTCTCGATCAGCTCCAGGTCGTGCGCGCCGTCGAGGTCGAGCTCCGCCAGGTACGAGGAGAGCCCGCCGGCGGCGTCGACGAGGAGCACCGCTGCCTCGCCGAGCGTCTGGACCGTCGGCTGCAGGGCGGCGTCGTGCTCGGCCGCCCGCTCCAGCACGCGCCGCGCCGTCTCGAGGAGCCCGAGCGCGTCCCGCCCGTCCAGCTCCTCGGACGAGATCGCCTCGCGGGCCTCGCCGGCGGCGAGCCGGAGCTGCTCGATGCTCCCGAGCCGGGCGGACTGCGCCGCGAGCTCGACGTCCTCCCCGCGCTGGGGGGCGACCACCTCGATCTCGGCGAGGGCGGAGCGGAGCCGTTCGGCTTCGCGGGCGCGCGTCTCCCGGGCCTCGGTGAGCGAGTCGAGCTCCTCCCGGTTGGCCCGCCAGCGCTCGAAGGCGCTCGCGTAGTCGCGGAGGGCGTCGGCGAGACCGGGTCCGCCGAACCGGTCGAGCGCCTCGCGCTGCGCCGCGGCGGAGCGGAGGCGGATCTGGTCCGACTGCCCGTGCACGACGACCAGCTGATCGGCGAGCTCGCTCAGCACGCTGACCGGTGCGCTCCGGCCGCCGACGACGGCTCGCCCGCGTCCCTCCGCCGAGACCGAGCGCGCGAGGAGCAGCTCCGGGCCGTCGAGATCGCCGCCGGCGTCGTGGACCCGCTCGGCGACCGGGCCCTGCTCTGGGACCAGCCAGCGCCCCGACACCCAGGCCTGCTTCGCTCCCGAGCGCACCGCGGACGCGTCCGATCGCGCGCCCAGCACGAGGCCGAGCGCCGTGACCACCATCGTCTTGCCGGCGCCGGTCTCGCCGGTGACAGCGGTGAAGCCCGGTCCGAGCGGGAGCGTCGCCTCGGCGATCACTCCGAGGTCGCGGATCTGCAGCTCTTCGAGCATCGGGCCTTACTCCGTCTCCGCCGATCCCCGCCATCCGCGGATGGGGAGACCGAACTTGTGCACGAGTCGATCGGTGAAGGGGGCGTCGTGGAGGCGCGCGAAGCGCACCGGCACGGGCGAGCGCCGGTAGACGACGCGCGCTCCCGGCGGCAGCTCGTAGGCGCGCCGGCCGTCGGCCCAGAGGACGCCGACGCCGTCGGTCCTCTCCTTGACCTCGACGGCGAGGCTCGACGACGGGCCCACGACGAGGGGCCGCGCGAAGAGAGCATGGGCACTGAGCGGAACGAGGAGCATCGCCTCGACGGTCGGCCACACCACGGGCCCGCCCCCGGAGAAGGCGTAAGCGGTGGAACCGGTCGGAGTGGACACGACGATGCCGTCGCAGCCGAAGCTCGACAGCGGACGTCCGTCGACGCCCACCATGACCTCGAGCATCCGCTCGCGGCTGCCCTTCTCGACCGTGGCCTCGTTGAGCGCCCAGGTCTCGTAGACGACGGCCTCGTCGATCTTGACGCGCACCTGCAGGGTCATCCGCTCCTCGACCGCGTAGTCGCCGTCGAGTGCGCGGGCGACGGCGTCGTCGAGATCGTCCCGCTCGCTCTCGGCGAGGAATCCGACGTGGCCGAGGTTCACGCCGAGCAGAGGGGCCGTCCCGGACCGGACGATCTCCGCCGCGCGGAGGATGGTCCCGTCCCCGCCGAGCACGAACACGAGCTCGATGGACTCGAGCGGCACGTCGGACCCGAGCACGGCGACGTCGCTCAGATCCGGAGCGACCGCGACGATGTCGCCCTTGTCGTCGGCGCAGAGGACGGGGTGGGCGCCGGAGTTCCGGAGGCGCTCGACGACGAGGACCGCCGCATCGAGGGAGTCCGTCCGTCCGGTGTGGGCGACGACGAGGATGTTGCGCTCGTCACGAGGGGACTGCATCGAGGGTGTGTCCTTCTGGTCGGTCGACAGCGGCGGACACGATCGCGTCATCCGGTGGTGAGCGCGGTGACCGCGTCCCTCCATTCTGTCGGAATCGTTCCGCGGTCGCGGTGGAGGTGCGCCAGATACTCACGATTCCCAGCGCCCCCCGGGAGTGGCGACTCGGCCAGCCCGACGACGCCGAGCCCCAGGTCCCACGCCGACCACAGGACGTCCGAGAGGGCCTCGCGACGCAGCTCGGGATCCCGGACGATCCCCTCCCGCACTCCCAAGCGGCCGACCTCGAACTGCGGCTTCACCAGCACCACGAAGTCGGCGAGCGGATCCACAGAGGCCGCCACCGGAGGCAGAACCATCCGCAGGGAGATGAAGGACACGTCGGACACGACCAGGTCCGGCACGATCTCGGTCCTGGCGGCTTCGGCGAGCCGGGCGGCGGTGAGATCCCGCGCATTGAACCCCTCCACCACGTGGACGCGATCGTCGGACCGGATCCGGGGAGCGAGCTGCGCGTGCCCGACGTCGAGGGCGATCACCGAGGCGGCGCCGCGCTCGAGCAGGACCTGCGAGAACCCGCCCGTCGACGCCCCGACGTCGAGAGCGTTCCGGCCGGCGACTCGCACCGTCACGAAGGTGTCGAGGGCGGCGAGCAGCTTGTGGGAGGCCCGGCTGACGTAGTGGTCGAGGCCGGCGACCGCGACGTCCTGATCGTCGCGGACGCGGATCGAGGGCTTCAGTGCAGGGACGCCGTCCACCGTCACCAGACCGTCGGCGATCATCCGAGCGGCATGGGTGCGGGACCGGGCGATGCCCCGTTCGGCGAGAGCCGAGTCGAGTCGCGAGTCGTCGGTCATCGGTCGCGGTCCGCGTTCTCGAGTCGGATGCGCAGCTGCTCCTGCAGCTGGACGTATCCGGCTGCCCTCTCGTTGAGCGGAGTCTGCTCGATCCGGAGGAGCTCGTCTGACAGGACGTGTTCCTCCACGGGGTCGAAGCCGTTCTGGAGCGGCCTCGATTCCGGAAAGGGCGTCGGGTCGTGCTGAGTCATCGCTGCTCCTCGTTCCGGAGTCGGGCGACGACGGTCATCGTCGCTCCGGCCCGTCCTGTTCGTCCTCGAACAGAGACCGACCGGTTAAACAGCGATGGCCACCCATTTCTGGGTGGCCATCGTGAATGGTGTCCGGCGGTGTCCTACTCTCCCACAGGGTCCCCCCTGCAGTACCATCGGC